>NZ_JBGWAB010000217.1:0-8024 GCF_041862025.1 Streptomyces sp. AB3(2024) | reverse complement strand
TCTTTTTCAAAGGAACCTCATCCACCGAAGTGGACGGGGTATCAACTTCTGGCGTTGATTTTTGGCACGCTGTTGAGTTCTCAAGGAACGGACGCTTCCTTTGTACTCACCTCAGTAACACTTACTGGGGCTTTCCTCCGGGCTTTCGTTCTGTTCTTGCGTTTCCGACTCTATCAGACTCTTTCGTGTCCGATTTTCCTCGGTGCTTTCCAGGTTTTGCGCTTTCGCGCTTTTCCTTTCCGGCGGTTCCGACTCTATCAGAAGTTTTCCACCGGATTTCCCGGCTTCGGATTCCTGATCGGAGAGTCGATTGCGCCCCAGTGGAATTGCATTCCTTGGGGGCGAGAGAGATTTTAAACCATCACTGCCGAACTTGTCCAGTTCGAGGCAACCGTTCGAATCTACCTCCCCACAGCCACCGTGTCAACAGTGTTTGCGGGACGACGAGGAGACTAGCAGCTCAGCAGGCTCGCACGCACATCACGCCGCAGTGGGCAGGGTCGCCGTGCGGTCCGCTTCCTCGACGTCGCCCGCGTCGCCCTCGCGGGAGGCGCGGCCGCCCAGGACGAAGACGTAGACCAGGAAGGCGGCCTCGGCTGCGACGCCGATGCCGATGCGGGCCCAGGTCGGGAGGCCCGACGGGGTCACGAAGCCCTCGATCAGGCCCGACAGGAAGAGGACCACCGCCAGGCCGATGGCCATGCCGAGCGCCGCGCGGCCCTGTTCGGCGAGGGCCGTACGGCGCGTGCGGGGGCCCGGGTCGATGACCGTCCAGCCCAGGCGGAGCCCCGTGCCCGCCGCGACGAAGACCGCGGTCAGTTCGAGGAGGCCGTGCGGGAGGATCAGGCCGAGGAAGACGTCGAGGCGGCCGGCCGAGCTCATCAGGCCGATGCCGACGCCCAGGTTCGCCATGTTCAGGAAGAGGATCCAGAGGACCGGCAGGCCCAGGAAGGCTCCCAGGACCAGGCAGACCGCGGCGGCCTGGGCGTTGTTCGTCCAGACCTGGGCGGCGAACGAGGCCGCCGGGTGGCTGGAGTAGTACGTCTCGTACCCGCCGCCCGGCCTGGTCAGTTCCTTGAGGTGGTCCGGAGCGGCGATCGCGCCCTGGACCTCGGGGTGGGTGGCTATCCACCAGCCGATGAGGATCCCGAGTGCCGTGGAGAGCAGCGCCGTGGGTATCCACCAGCGACGGCTGCGGTACACGGCTGCCGGGAAGCCCACGGTGAAGAAGCGGGCCGCGTCGCGCCAGCTCGCGCGGCGGGTGCCGGTCACGGTGGCCCGGGCGCGGGCGACGAGCTGCGTGAGCCGGCCCGTCAGCATCGGGTCGGGGGCGCTCGACTGGATCAGCGAGAGGTGGGTGGAGGTGCGCTGGTAGAGCGCGACGAGCTCGTCCGCCTCCGCTCCCGTGAGGTGCCGGCCGCGGCCGAGGAGCTGCTCCAGGCGGGCCCACTCCGCCTGGTGGGCGGCCACGAAGACGTCGAGATCCATCCGGTTTCCGCTCCCCTGCCCCTGACCACACGGTTCGGCCTACTGCTCCTGCGGCCAGCTTGGCAGACTGGAGCGCACAGGGGCGTGTCAGGTCGGGGAAAGGTGCAGCGGTGAGCGATCTCGTGACGGGGGACGCGGTCGTCCTGGGTCTGCGGTCGGCGCGGCTGCCGAGCCGGGCACTGGCCGTCCTGCTGGACCTGTTCGTATACGTCGGCGGCTACCTGGTCATCACGTTCGCCCTGTTCTTCGCGACGGCCTCGCTGGATGACGCCGCGCAGGCGGCGGTGTCGGTGGCGAGCCTCCTGCTGGTGCTGGTCGGCGTGCCGATCGCCGTCGAGACGCTGAGCCACGGGCGGTCGCTGGGGAAGCTGGCCTGCGGGCTGCGGGTGGTCCGCGAGGACGGTGGTCCGATCCGCTTCCGGCACGCGCTCGTGCGGGGGGCCATGGGGGTCGTGGAACTGCTGATGACCTTCGGGACCATCGCCTGCATCGCCTCGTTGGTCTCGGAACGCGGGCGACGGCTCGGTGACGTGTTCGCGGGGACGCTGGTGATCCGGGAACGGGTGCCGGGGGCCCGGGTCATGCCGGTGCCGCCTCCGCCGCCCTGGCTGGCCGGGCGGTTCGGCGGCCTGGACCTGTCGGCGGTGCCGGAGGGGCTGTGGCTGGCGATCCGGCAGTACCTGACCCGGATGGACCAGCTGGACCCGCACACGGGTGCCGCGATGGCGGCCCGGCTCGCGGACGACGTGGTGGCCCGGACCGGGACGCCGCCGCCGGCCGGGGTGACGGCCGCCGCGTTCCTGATGGCGGTGGTGCACGAGCGGCAGACCCGGGACGCGGCGCGGGCCTTCGCCGTGCGGGTCCCGCACGGGCCCGGGCCGGTGGCCGCGCCGGTCTCCGGGCCGTTCGCGGCGCCGATGTCCGCGCCGGTCACCGCGCCGGTCACCGCGCCGGCGGCTGTGGCGCCGCCCGCCGTTCACCCGGCGCCCGCGCCTACGCCGGCTCCCGCTCCCGCTCCCGCTCCCGCTCCCGCTCCCGCTCCCGCTCCCGCCGAGGCTCCCGTACCGCGGACCGGGTTCGCTCCGCCCGGCTAGATCCAGGGGTCCGCGTCGGCGTCGTCGCCCTCGGGGAAGGCGGACGGCGGGGTCTCCAGGTGTTCGAGTTCGATGCCGGGCGCCGCGAGGACGACGTCCCCGGCGATGTGGACCGTGTGCACCTCGCCGGTGTCGAGGGCGGTGACCCGGTACTCGTCCACCACGAGCGGGCCACTGTCCGTCGGGTGCTCCGCGCGGGACACCAGGGCCCAGGCCTGGTCGACCGTACGGGCCGCGAGCACCGGATCGGTGAGGGCGAGCAGGCGGACGCGGGTCGCGGGGGCGCCGGGCGCGAGGCGCAGCAGGCGGGCCGTGGCGATGAGGAAGGCCGGGGAGGTACCGGTGAATCCGGGGGCCCGGACGTTGCCCTCGGTGGCCTCGGTGCCGGTGGGGTCGGTGCGGACCCAGGTGACGCCGTCGACGGCGGCGCCGCGGACCTGCCAGCCGGCCGCGTTCAGTTCGAGGCGGATGGGGCGGCCGAGGGCGTCGACGGCCAGGTCGACCGAGCCGCGGTGGCCGCCGTCCGGGTGGGTCAGCTGGGCGACGTAGCGCCATCCCGAGGGGCCGGGGGCGCAGTGGAAGTGCTCCTCGCCGAGGGGGGTGTGGTCGTGCGGGTCGTGGAGCGAGTAGCGGCCGCGGGGCATGGGGCTGGGTCCTTGCGTGCGTACGGAGGATGCGTACGGAGGTACGGGGCAGGCCCCCGGCGGAGTGCCGGGGGCCTGGCTCGGTGCTGTGGATCCGTGGGGATCAGTAGCGGTAGTGGTCGGGCTTGAACGGGCCCTCGACCTTGACGCCGATGTAGGCGGCCTGCTCCGGGCGCAGGGTGGTGAGCCTGACGCCCAGCGCGTCGAGGTGGAGGCGGGCGACCTTCTCGTCGAGGTGCTTGGGCAGCACGTAGACGTCGGTCGGGTACTCCGAGGGCTTGGTGAAGAGCTCGATCTGCGCCAGGGTCTGGTCCGCGAAGGAGTTCGACATCACGAAGGACGGGTGACCGGTCGCGTTGCCGAGGTTGAGCAGACGGCCCTCGGACAGGACGATCAGGACCTTCCCGTCGGGGAACTTCCAGGTGTGGACCTGCGGCTTGACCTCGTCCTTGACGATGCCCTCGATCTTGGCCAGACCCGCCATGTCGATCTCGTTGTCGAAGTGGCCGATGTTGCCCACGATCGCCTGGTGCTTCATCTTGGCCATGTCGGCGGCCATGATGATGTCCTTGTTGCCGGTCGTGGTGATGAAGATGTCGGCGATCTCCACCACGTCGTCCAGCGTCGCGACCTGGTAGCCGTCCATCGCCGCCTGCAGCGCGCAGATCGGGTCGATCTCCGTGACGATCACGCGCGCGCCCTGGCCGCGCAGCGACTCGGCGCAGCCCTTGCCGACGTCGCCGTAACCGCAGACGACCGCGACCTTGCCGCCGATCAGGACATCGGTGGCACGGTTGATGCCGTCGATCAGCGAGTGGCGGCAGCCGTACTTGTTGTCGAACTTCGACTTCGTCACGGCGTCGTTCACGTTGATCGCCGGGAACAGCAGGGTGCCCTCGGCCATCATCTCGTAGAGGCGGTGGACACCGGTGGTGGTCTCCTCCGTCACGCCGCGGATCTCGGACGCGAGCTGCGTCCACTTCTGCGGGGCCTCACCGAGGGTGCGGTTGAGGAGGGTGAGGATGTGGGCGTACTCCTCGGAGTCCGCGGTGGACGGGTCCGGGGCCGCGCCGGCCTTCTCGAACTCGACGCCCTTGTGGACGAGGAGGGTGGCGTCGCCACCGTCGTCGAGGATCATGTTCGGGCCGCCGGTGGGGGTGTTCGGCCAGGTCAGCGCCTGCTCCGTGCACCACCAGTACTCCTCCAGCGTCTCGCCCTTCCAGGCGAAGACGGGGACGCCCTGCGGGTTCTCCGGGGTGCCGTTCGGGCCCACGGCGATGGCCGCGGCCGCGTGGTCCTGGGTGGAGAAGATGTTGCAGGAGGCCCAGCGGACGTCGGCGCCGAGGGCGACGAGGGTCTCGATCAGGACCGCGGTCTGCACCGTCATGTGCAGCGAGCCGGTGACCCGGGCGCCGGCCAGCGGCTGCGCCTCGGCGTACTCCCGGCGGATCGACATCAGACCCGGCATCTCGTGCTCGGCCAGGGTGATCTCCTTGCGGCCGAAGGCGGCAAGGGAAAGGTCGGCGACCTTGAAGTCCATGGGTGCTGCTCCTCATGGTTCGAGAGGGTGGGTACGGCTGGGCCGCGTGCCGTCGGGGACGGTACGCCGAGCACAGTCCGTCGGGGGCCCTCTCTCCCCTCGGCCGGCCACGGGGACCGCCCGACCGCCATCAGCAGCGACGCCTGACACTGACGACGAATCTACACCGATCGGCCTAGCGGCCCCAGTCGTGAGGGTGATGTGTCGCGCCCCGGTTTCGGGCCCTATGGCGGAACGGTTCGGGGTCTTTCGGACTTTTGATGCACCTCCTGCGTGGGGCAGGATGCCCGGTGGACCGGGTCGTGCGCGCGGCCCCGCAGGACCCATGGCTGAAGGAGATTCCAGTGACCACCAGTCCGGCCGGCCCTCCCGGTGACGGGGGCGGGGGCGTGCCCGAGCGTCTGAAGTTCGTGGCCGTCACGGCCTGCCCCACGGGGATCGCCCACACGTACATGGCCGCGGAGAAGCTCCAGCAGGCCGCCGCCGAGCTCGGCGTGGACATCAAGGTGGAGACGCAGGGATCCATCGGGGCCGAGAACGTGCTCTCTGACAACGATGTCAGAGAGGCGGACGGAGTGATCATCGCCGCCGGCAAGGAGGTCGACCGCGACCGCTTCGCGGGCAAGCGGGTCCTGTCCACGGGCGTCGCGGACGGCATCCACAAGCCGAAGGAGCTGATCGAGCGGGTAGGCAGCGCGCCGGTGCAGACCGGCGCGGTGGCCTCCGGCGGGGGTGACGGGGGCCGGGAGCGCGGCGCGGCGTACAAGGCGCTGATGAACGGCGTCTCCCACATGATCCCGTTCGTGGTCGTGGGTGGTCTGCTGCTCGCGGTGTCGATCGCGCTCGGCGGGCACACCACGTCCGAGGGCATCGGGTTCGACGAGGGCTCGTTCTGATCCTACGTCAACGCGCTGGGCGGCCTCGGCTTCAAGCTGATGCTGCCGGTCTTCTCCGGCTACATCGCCTACGCGCTCGGCGACCGGCCCGCACTGGTGCCGGGCATGCTCGGCGGCTTCCTGGCGGCCGACGCCGTGAACATCTACGGTGCCGAGGCGAACGCGGGCTTCCTGGGCGCGATCGCGACCGGTTTCCTCGCCGGCTATCTCGTCGTGTGGATCAAGAGGGTCAAGGTCCCCCGGTTCGTCCAGCCGATCATGCCGATCATCGTGATCCCGATCGTGTCGACGCTGACGCTCGGGCTGCTCTACATCTACGTGATCGGCCGGCCCATCTCCTGGCTCTTCACGCACCTGACCGCCTGGCTGAACGGAATGACCGGCTCCAGCGCGGTCGTGCTCGGCGCCGTCATCGGCCTGATGATCGCCTTCGACATGGGCGGCCCGGTCAACAAGACCGCCTTCCTGGTCGCGGTGGGCCTCATCGGCACCAACAACGCCGTCATGGGCATGGCCGCCGCAGCGATCCCCGTCATGCCGCTGGGCCAGGGCCTGGCCACGCTGCTGCGCCGCCGGCTCTACAGCGACCAGGAGCGGGAGACGGGCGTCGCCGCCCTGTTCATGGGGTTCTTCGGCATCTCCGAGGGCGCGATCCCGTTCGCCGCCGCACGGCCGGCGATCGTCATCCCGGCGAACATGCTCGGCGGCGCCGTGGCCGGCGCGGTCGCGGGCCTGACCGGGGTCGAGGACTCGGTGCCGCACGGCGGTCCGATCGTGGCGCTGTTCGGCGCCGTCAGCGGGGTCGCGATGTTCTTCGTCGCCATCACCGTCGGCGCCGTCGTCACGGCGCTCACCACCAACCTGCTGATCGAGCTCAAGGAGCGCCGCAGCGGCCCGGCGCCGGCCACCGCGCCGGTGCCGGCGCCCGAGCCCGTACCGGCGCCCGAGCCCGTACCGGTGGGTGCGGGGGCCGGTGCGGACGGGACGGCCGTCCTCACGCGGGCCGCACCCGCCACCGCCACCGCACCCCCCGTCGTGCGGGAGGAGGCGGAGGTGCTGTCCGGATACCTGACCGCACGGACGGTCAAGCCGGAGCTGGTGGCGGACTCCAAGGAGGCGGCGATCCGGGAAATGGCCGAGATGCTGGCCACCACCGGCAACGTGCGGGACGTGGACGAGCTGGTCCGGGTCGCCCTCGCCCGCGAGGCGCAGGGGACGACCGGACTCGGCGAGTCGATCGCGATCCCGCATGCCAAGACGGATGCGGTGATCCGTCCCACGGTGGGCTTCGCCCGGTCCGCCGAGGGCATCGAGTGGGGTGCGCTCGACGGGACGAAGGCCCGGCTGGTCTTCATGATCTCGGTGCCGGAGGCGGCGGCCGGCGACGAGCACCTGCGGATCCTGGCGCTGTTGTCGCGCAAGCTGATGGACGCCGGTTTCCGCGACCGGCTGCGGGGCGCGCCGGACGGGGCGGCCGTCCTGGAGGTGCTGCGCGAGATCCGTTAGCAGCGGTCCTCGCGCTCCGTCCCGTCGGGTCCCGCTCCGCTCCGGTACGGGACCCGACGGCGTGCGCGCAGTGTCCGAATCGGTATGTACGTACTCGGCACACCGGCCCCCCGGCGGCATCGACGGCGTCCCGGTCGACCTACGATGCAAGGCAGGTACATCGGAAGGGACGAAATGGAACACAGGCCAGGACGCAGACGCGGGATCGCGGCGATCGTCCTGCTGGTGCTCGGAGCGGTCATCCTCGGGGGGGTGACGGTGGCGAAGGCCGTGAACCCGCCCTCGCGGTACACGGAGGGCAAGCAGGTCGGCTGGACCATGACGCCGACCTACACCAACGGGGAGAGCATCTACCTGGAACCGGTCGCCAAGGGGAAGCTGCGGCGCGGTGACATCGTGCTCGCCTCCGTGCCGTGGTCCCTGCAGAAGACCCAGATGAACCGGGTCGTCGCCGTGGGCGGGGACCGCATCCAGTACAAGCCGAGCAGCAAGGTGGCGGGCCAGTACCGTCTGGTGCTGAACGGCACGCCGTTGGACGAGCCGTACCTGGAGCAGTGGAAGAACCCGTCGGCGGTGGCCTTCAACGTGAAGGTGCCCAAGGGGTACGTCTTCCTGATGGCGGACAACCGGATGAACTCGGACGGCTCGCAGTACGCGAACAACGGTCCGGTCCCGGCGGACAAGGTCACCGCCAAGGTCGTGACGTACCCGATGGCGAAGCTGGCCGTGTGGGGGCAGCTGGCGGGCGTCCTGGTGCTCCTGCTCGGCGGTGTGCTGGCGGGCGTGGCCCGGCGGGCG
Source organism: Streptomyces sp. AB3(2024) (assembly GCF_041862025.1). Taxonomy (NCBI): domain Bacteria; kingdom Bacillati; phylum Actinomycetota; class Actinomycetes; order Kitasatosporales; family Streptomycetaceae; genus Streptomyces; species Streptomyces sp. AB3(2024). Next base: position 58 of record NZ_JBGWAB010000217.1, on the reverse strand, counting down.
CGCGGGCGGGCCGGGCGGGCAGCCGCGGTGCCCGCCGCGATCCCCGCTCCGGCGGCGG
>NZ_JBGWAB010000216.1:0-8053 GCF_041862025.1 Streptomyces sp. AB3(2024) | reverse complement strand
GCTCGGGATCGAGCTGTCCGCGTTCGTGTTGTTCTCCTCGATGAGCGGCACCATCGGTGCGGCCGGTCAGGGCAACTATGCCGCTGCGAACGCCTACCTGGATGCCCTTGCCGAGCAGCGGCGGTCCGCCGGGCTGGCCGCGACCTCGATCGCCTGGGGCCCATGGGCAGGCAGTGGTATGGCCGCCGACGAGGCGATGGACGCGCGCATGCGCCGCGACGGCGTACCGCCGATGGCTCCCGACGCGGCGATCGCCGCGCTGGCGCAGGCCGTGGGCGCAGGTGAAACCGCGCTGACCGTCGCGGACATCGCCTGGGACCGGTACGCGGCCGTCGTGGCGGCCGTCCGACCCAACCCGCTGGTCCGTGACTTCGTCACCACCGCCGCGGCGGGCGAGGCCGTGATCACCGGTCACGGAACGGTGGTGACGGGCGCCGACGTCGCGGGTGCGACGTTCGCGAAGCTGGCCGAGCTGCCGCGGGCCGAGCAGGAGCGAGAGCTGCTCGCCCTGGTCCGTACCCAGGTCGCCGCCGTCCTCGGACACGAGGGCTCGGACGCCGTCGGTGCCGAACGCGCCTTCAAGGAGCTGGGCTTCGACTCTCTCACCGCTGTCGACCTGCGCAACCGCCTCGGCGCGGCGAGCGGCCTCAAGCTCCCCACCACGCTCGTGTACGACTACCCGACCTCCTCGGCCCTGGCCGAGTACCTGCGCGGCGAGCTGATGGGCAGCGCGCCGACGGTGGACGCCGCACTGCCGATGGCGGTGGAGACCGACGGCGACCCGATCGCGATCGTGGCGATGAGCTGCCGCTTCCCGGGTGGAGTGCGGACGCCGGAAGACCTCTGGCGCCTCCTCGCCCAGGGCACCGACGCGGTCGCCGAGTTCCCGGCCGACCGCGGCTGGGACCTGGAGCGCCTCTACGACGCCGACCCGGAGCGACCGGGCACGTCCCACACGCGTGAGGGCGGCTTCCTCTACGACGTCGCCGACTTCGACGCCGACTTCTTCGGGATCTCGCCGCGCGAGGCCCTGGCGATGGACCCGCAGCAGCGGCTGCTGCTGGAGACCTCGTGGGAGGCCTTCGAGCGCGCCGGCATCGACCCCGCCGTGCTGAAGGGCAGCCGGGCCGGCGTCTTCGTCGGCACCAACGGGCAGGACTACCTCTCCCTCGTCGCAGGCGAGGCCGACGGCCTCGAAGGCCACGTCGGCACCGGCAACGCGGCGAGCGTGGTCTCCGGACGCCTGTCGTACGTGTTCGGGCTGGAAGGCCCGGCCATTACGGTCGACACCGCCTGCTCCTCGTCCCTCGTCGCCCTCCACCTGGCCGTTCAGGCGCTGCGTCAGGGCGAGTGCACCATGGCGCTCGCCGGTGGCGTGACCGTGATGTCCACCCCGGACGCCTTCGTCGACTTCAGCCGTCAGCGTGGTCTGGCGGAGGACGGGCGGATCAAGGCGTTCGCGGAGGGTGCGGACGGTACGGGCTGGGGTGAGGGTGTCGGCATGCTGCTCGTGGAGCGGCTGTCGGACGCGCGTCGCAACGGGCATCCGGTGCTGGCGGTGGTGCGGGGTTCGGCGATCAACCAGGACGGTGCGAGCAATGGTCTGACGGCGCCGAACGGGCCTTCGCAGCAGCGGGTGATCCGGCAGGCGCTGGCCAGTGCGGGTCTGTCGACCGCGGATGTGGACGTGGTCGAGGCGCACGGTACGGGTACGAAGCTGGGTGACCCGATCGAGGCGCAGGCGCTGCTGGCCACCTACGGTCAGGGCCGGCCCGAGGGGCAGCCGTTGCTGCTCGGTTCGATCAAGTCGAACATCGGTCACACGCAGGCGGCTGCCGGTGTGGCCGGTGTGATCAAGATGGTGCTGGCGATGCGGCACGGGGTGCTTCCGCAGACCCTGCACGTGGACGCGCCGACCCCGCACGTCGACTGGACGGCCGGTGAGGTCGAGCTGCTGACCGAGTCGGTGGAGTGGCCGGAGACCGGCCGCCCGCGCCGCGCGGGCGTCTCCTCCTTCGGCCTGAGCGGCACGAACGCGCACACCATCATCGAGCAGGCCCCGATCGCGGAAGTGAAGGAGCTCGCGGCGCCCGACGCCCCGACCCGTGGCACCGCACCCGTCCTGCCCGTCGTCGTCACCGGAAAGAACCCCGCCGGGCTGCGCGCCCAGGCGGCGCAGCTCGCCACCTGGCTGAGCGGCGACCCGCAGGCCGCCCTCGCGGACGCCGCGTACTCGCTCGCCGCCCAGCGGTCGAAGTTCGAGACGCGGGCCGTCCTGCTCGCGGGCTCCGAGGGCCACGAGGCGCTGACGGCCGGCCTGCGCGGGATCGCCGCCGGCGAGCAGGTGCCGGGGCTGGTACAGGGCGAGGTCGCCGGTGGCGGGCTGGCCTTCCTCTTCACGGGACAGGGCAGCCAGCGCCTCGGGATGGGGCGTGAGCTGTACGAGACCTTCCCGGTCTTCGCGGACGCGCTGGACGCCGTCTGCGCGCGGTTCGACAGCTGGCTCGACGTGCCCCTGATGGACGTCATCTTCGGGGCCGAGGGAGAGGCCCTCGACCGTACGGAGTTCACGCAGCCGGCGCTGTTCGCGGTGGAGGTGGCGCTGTTCCGGCTCGTGGAGAGCTGGGGGTTGACGCCCGACTTCGTCGCGGGGCATTCGATCGGTGAGATCGCCGCCGCGCACGTGGCGGGGGTCCTGTCGCTGGAGGACGCGTGCACGCTGGTGGCGGCGCGTGGCCGGCTGATGCAGGCCCTGCCTTCGGGCGGGGTGATGATCGCGGTGCAGGCGTCGGAGGACGAGGTCCTGTCGCTGCTGACCGGCCGGGTGGGCATCGCCGCGGTCAACGGGCCGCAGTCGGTGGTGGTCGCCGGTGACGAGGACGCGGCGGTCGCGATCGCCGAGGCCTTCGTGGCGCAGGGTCGTAAGAGCAAGCGGCTGACGGTCAGCCATGCGTTCCACTCGCCGCACATGGACGGCATGCTGGAGGAGTTCCGCCAGGTGGTGGAGGGTGTCACCTTCGCTGCTCCGCGGATCCCGGTTGTGTCGAACCTGACTGGTTCGATCGTTTCCGATGAGATGGGCTCGGCCGAGTTCTGGGTCCGGCACGTGCGGGATGCCGTGCGCTTCCTGGATGGGATCCGCGCCCTTGAGGGCGCGGGTGTGACGACGTACGTCGAGCTCGGTCCCGACGGGGTCCTGTCGGCGCTGGCGCAGGAGTGCGTCAACGAGGACGCCGTCTTCGTGCCCGTGCTCCGCAAGGACCGGGCTGAGGCGGAATCCCTGGTCCGCGCCGTGGCCCAGGCGTTCGTACGGGGCGCGAAGGTGGACTGGTCCGCCTTCTTCGCCGGTACGGGTGCCGGGCACGTGGACCTGCCGACGTACGCCTTCCAGCGCCGGCGCTTCTGGCCGGAGTCGGTCCTGGCCGGCGGAAGCCCGGCGCGGGCCCTGGCGGACGCCGGGGCCGACGGGATCGACGCACGCTTCTGGGACGCCGTGGAGCGCGGCGACCTCGTGACCCTGCTGTCCGAACTGGAGGTGGAGGACGACGCGAGCTTCAGCGACTTCGTCCCCGCGCTGTCGGCGTGGCGCCGGCAGACCCAGGAGCAGGCGCAGGTCGACGGCTGGCGCTACCGGGTGTCCTGGAAGCCGCTCACGGCGGCGGCCCTGTCCTCCGGGGCGCCGCGCGGCGCATGGATCGTCGTCGTACCGGGTGCGGCTGAGGACGATGCCCTGGCGGCGGCTGTGGTGGAGGGGTTGGCCGCTCGGGGGGCTGAGGTCCTTCGTGTGGTGGTTGAGGGTGGTGGGGTGCGTGCCGCGCTGGCTGGGGCGGCGGGTCCTGTGGCTGGTGTGGTGTCGTTGCTGGCGCTGGACGAGGCTGCGGGGGTCGTCGCGACGGCCGCCCTCGTGCAGGCGCTGGGCGACGCCGGGGTGGGGGCGCCGTTGTGGTGTCTGACCCGGGGTGCGGTGAGTGTGGGCCGTTCGGACCGGCTGGTGTCTGCGGTTCAGGCGCAGGTGTGGGGTCTGGGCCGGGTTGCCGCTCTGGAGGTTCCGGAGCGCTGGGGTGGTCTGGTGGATCTTCCCGAGGTGTGGGACGAGCGGGTGATGGCCCGGCTGGCTGGTGTGCTGGCCGGTGGTCTTGCCGGTGAGGACCAGGTCGCGGTCCGGTCTTCGGGTGTGTTCGGGCGTCGGCTGGTTCGTGCGGCTGCCGGTGGTGCTGGTGCGTGGGCGCCGTCCGGGACTGTGCTGGTCACGGGCGGTACGGGTGCCCTCGGCGCCCATGTGGGGCGCTGGCTGGCCGGCGCGGGCGCCGAGCGTCTGGTGTTGACCAGTCGCCGGGGCGCTGACGCGCCCGGCGCCGCCGAGCTGGCGGCGGAGCTCGCGGAGACGGGCGTCGAGGTGTCGGTGGTGGCGTGTGATGCCGCTGACCGTGATGCGCTGCGGGAGCTGCTTGCCGCTGAGGCCGAGACGCTGACGGCTGTGGTGCATACCGCGGGTGTGCTGGATGACGGTGTGCTGGACGCGCTGACTCCTGAGCGGTTCGAGAGCGTGCTGCGGGCCAAGGCCACGTCCGCGCTGAACCTGCACGAGCTGACCGTCGAGCTCGGGATCGAGCTCTCCGCGTTCGTGTTGTTCTCCTCGATGAGCGGCACCATCGGTGCGGCCGGTCAGGGCAACTATGCCGCTGCGAACGCCTACCTGGATGCCCTTGCGGAGCAGCGGCGGGCCGCCGGGCTGGCCGCGACCTCGATCGCCTGGGGCCCCTGGGCAGGCAGCGGTATGGCCGCCGACGAGGCGATGGACGCGCGCATGCGCCGCGACGGCGTACCGCCCATGGACGCGCAGGGCGCGATCCGTGCGCTCCGGCAGGCCGTCGGTGCCCAGGACGTCGCCGTCACGGTCGCCGACGTCGAGTGGGAGCGGTACCTCTCCCACCACACCGCCGTACGCCCCAGCGCACTGTTCGGCGAGCTGAGCGACGTACGCGAGAACCGCTCCGCCCAGTCCGCATCCGGGGCCCACGGGCAGGCGCACGCGGACACCGGGCGACCGCTCACCCTGTCCGGCCGGCTCGCGGTGCTCGCGCCCGCCGAGCAGGAGCGGGAGCTCCTGGACCTGGTCCGTACGCACGTCGCGGCCGTACTCGGTCACGGCGGCGCCGAAGCGGTGGGCGCCGAACGCGCCTTCAAGGAGCTGGGCTTCGACTCCCTCACCGCAGTCGAGCTGCGCAACCGCCTCGGCGCGGCGACGGAGCTGCGGCTCCCCGTCACCCTCGTCTACGACTACCCCACCTCCGCCGCTCTGGCCGAGTACCTCCGTGTCGAGCTCGTGGGCAGCGTCTCGGTATCCGGCGCCCTGCTGCCCGTCGCCTCGGCCGTCGACGGCGACCCGATCGCGATCGTGGCGATGAGCTGCCGTTTCCCGGGTGGAGTGCGGACGCCGGAGGACCTCTGGCGCCTCCTCGCCCAGGGCACCGACGCGGTCGCCGAGTTCCCGGCCGACCGCGGCTGGAACCTGGACCGGCTGTACAGCCCCGACCCGGACCAGGCGGGCACCTCGTACACCCGTGAGGGCGGATTCCTCGCCGGTGCGGCGGAGTTCGACGCCGACTTCTTCGGGATCTCGCCGCGCGAGGCTCTGGCGATGGACCCGCAGCAGCGGCTGCTGCTGGAGACGGCGTGGGAAGCCTTCGAGCGGGCCGGCATCGATGCCGGGACGCTGCGCGGCAGCCAGGCCGGTGTCTTCATCGGCACCAACGGGCAGGACTACCTCTCCCTGGTGGCCCGCGAACAGGACGGTCTTGAGGGCCACGTCGGCACGGGCAACGCGGGCAGCGTCATGTCCGGCCGCGTCTCGTACGTCCTCGGCCTCGAAGGCCCGGCCGTCACGATCGACACCGCCTGCTCCTCGTCCCTCGTCGCCCTGCACTGGGCGGTCCAGGCGCTGCGGCAGGGCGAGTGCGACATGGCGCTGGCCGGCGGCGTCACGGTCATGTCGACGCCCGAGAACTTCATCGACTTCAGCCGTCAGCGTGGTCTGGCGGAGGACGGTCGGATCAAGGCGTTCGCGGCGGGTGCGGACGGTACGGGCTGGGGTGAGGGTGTCGGCATGCTGCTCGTGGAGCGGCTGTCGGATGCCCGTCGTCATGGGCATCCGGTGCTGGCGGTGGTGCGGGGTTCGGCGATCAACCAGGACGGTGCGAGCAATGGTCTGACGGCGCCGAACGGGCCTTCGCAGCAGCGGGTGATCCGGCAGGCACTGGCCAGTGCGGGTCTGTCGGCGGCCGAGGTGGACGTGGTCGAGGCGCACGGTACGGGGACCCGGCTGGGTGACCCGATCGAGGCGCAGGCGCTGCTGGCCACCTACGGTCAGGACCGGCCCGAGGGGCAGCCGCTGCTGCTCGGTTCGATCAAGTCGAACATCGGGCACACGCAGGCGGCTGCCGGTGTGGCCGGTGTGATCAAGATGGTGCTGGCGATGCGGCACGGGGTGCTTCCGCAGACCCTGCACGTGGACGCGCCGACCCCGCACGTCGACTGGACGGCCGGTGAGGTCGAGCTGCTGACCGAGTCGGTGGAGTGGCCGGAGACCGGCCGCCCGCGCCGCGCGGGCGTCTCCTCCTTCGGCATCAGCGGCACCAACGCGCACACCATCATCGAGCAGGCCCCGGACGCCGAGCCGTCCGAGACCCCCGACGCGCTGCCGGCCGTACGCCCGGCCGGTGTCCTCCCTTACCTCCTCTCCGGCAAGACCAAGGAGGCCGTCCGGGCCCAGGCGGCGGCCCTGGCCGCGCACCTGGAGGCGGCCGACGGCGCGGGGCACCCGGACGCGCTCGACCTGGCCTACTCCCTCGCCACGAGCCGTGCCCACCTCGACCACCGGGCGGGCATCGTCCTCGTCGCGGATGCCGGGGACGACGGCGAGGGCCTGCGCGACGCACTGACGCGCCTTGCTGCCGGCGAGCCCACACCCCGGACGGCGACGGGCACGGCCGGTGACGGCCGCACCGCCTTCCTGTTCACGGGGCAGGGCAGCCAGCGCCTGGGGATGGGGCGTGAGCTGTATGACGCCTTCCCGGTGTTTGCGGACGCGCTGGACGCGATCTGCGCCCGTATGGACGGGCATCTGGAACTCCCGCTGCGCGACGTGGTGTTCGGGACGGACGCGGAGCTGCTGGACCAGACCGGCTACACCCAGCCCGCGCTCTTCGCGGTCGAGGTGGCGCTCTTCCGCCTCGTGGAGAGCTGGGGTGTCCGGCCCGACTTCCTGTCCGGGCATTCGATCGGTGAGATCGCTGCCGCTCATGTGGCGGGTGTGTTGTCGCTGGAGGACGCGTGTGCGCTGGTGGCGGCCCGCGGGCGGCTGATGCAGGCGCTGCCTTCGGGTGGGGTGATGATCGCGGTGCAGGCTTCGGAGGACGAGGTCCTGCCGCTGCTGACGGACCGGGTCAGCATCGCCGCGATCAACGGGCCGCGCTCGGTCGTGATCGCCGGTGACGAGGACGCTGCCGTCGCGGTCGTGGAGGCCTTCGCCGATCGCAAGTCCAAGCGGCTGACGGTGAGCCACGCGTTCCACTCGCCGCACATGGACGGCATGCTGGAGGAGTTCCGCCAGGTGGTGGAGGGCGTCACCTTCGCCGCCCCGCTGATCCCGGTTGTGTCGAACCTGACCGGTGCCCTGGTCTCCGATGAGATGGGCTCGGCCGAGTTCTGGGTGCGGCACGTGCGGGATGCCGTGCGCTTCCTGGATGGGATCCGGGCCCTTGAGGGCGCGGGTGTGACGACGTACGTCGAGCTCGGTCCGGACGGGGTCCTGTCGGCCCTGGCGCAGGAGTGTGTGAACGAGGACGCCGTTTTCGTGTCCGTGCTCCGTAAGGACCGGGCTGAGGCGGAGTCCTTGGTGGGCGGTCTCGCGCGGGTGCATGCAGAGGGTGTGGACGTCGATTGGTCGGCGTTCTTCGCCGGTACGGGTGCGCGGCGGGTGGATCTGCCGACGTATGCGTTCCAGCGGCAGCGGTTCTGGCCCAGTGCGGTGGCTTTCGTGGGTGGGGATCCG
>NZ_JBGWAB010000215.1:0-8153 GCF_041862025.1 Streptomyces sp. AB3(2024) | reverse complement strand
CGTGTCCGCGGCGGCCCGGGCCCGGGGCGCAACCCCGCCGCCGCCCGGGGCCCCGGCGGCGGCGTCACGCGCGGTGCCCGCGATGCTGCCCGCGCCGTACGGGGAGTTCACCGGCCGCCGGGCCGAACTGGCCGGGCTGCGCGCGCGGCTGAGCCGCGAGGACGGCCGTCCTCGCCGGCTGCTGATCACCGGCATGGCCGGGGCGGGCAAGACGGCGCTGGCGGTGCGCGCGGCCCAGGACTGCGCCGCGCGCTTCCCCGACGGACAGCTCTTCGTGGAGCTCTGCCACCCGGACGGCGCCCCGAAGGAGCCCGCCGAGGTACTGGTCCGGCTGCTGCGCGCCCTCGGCGAACCGCCTCCGGCCGCCGCCTTCGGGGACCTGGAGGAACTGGTCCGGCTGTACCGGACCCGGACCTCGGGCGCCCGGCTGCTGCTGCTCCTGGACGGCGCCGTGGGCGACCGCCAGGTGGCCCCGCTGCTGCCGGGAGGCCCGGAGTCGGCGGTGCTGATCACCAGTCAGGCCCGGCTGGCCCGGGTCGCCGGCGCGGACACCACCGCGCTGGCCCTGGTGGACGACGAGGAGGGGCTGGAACTGCTCGCCTCGCTGGTGGGGCGCGGCCGGCTGGACGCCGACCCGGACGCGGCCGACGACCTGGTGGCGTACTGCGCCGGGCTGCCGCTGGCCCTGCACGTCACCGGGGCCCGGCTCGCGGCGCGCCCGCACTGGCCGGTGGCCCGCCTCGCGGCCCGGCTCGCCGACCCCGGTACCCGGCTGGCCGAGCTGTCCTACGGCGACGTGAGCGTGCGGGAGGCCCTGGTGCACTCCGTACGGCGGCTGGAGGAGCCGGAGCTGGCGGCGCTGACCGGGCTCGCGGACGGGGACGCGGAACCCTTCTGCGCCCAGTACGCGGCCCTGGTGCTGGGCACCGCGGAGGAGGAGGCGGAGGCGGCGTTGGACACCCTGGTGGACCGCGCCCTGCTGGAACTGTCCGGGCTGGACTCCCAGGGCCGGCCGCTGTACCGGTGGAACGACCTGGTCCGGCTGCTGGCGGCCTCCCTGACCACCCGGGACGCCTTCCCCTCCGCGGTGCGGTGAGTCACCCCGCGGTGCTCACCACGAGCTGTGGGACCGCAGGTGGAAGGTGCCCGTGGGCCGCAGGGCCGGTTCGATGGTCTCGCGGACGATGGTCCACACGTCGCCGACGACCCGCTCGCGCGGGGGCCGGGGCGAGCGGGACAGCGCGTCGGCTGCGATCGCCCAGGCCGAGGCCACGGCGGCCGTGGCCCGTACCTCGGCGGACGGCTTCGCGGCCTTCGCCCGCGCCCGGCCGACGTCGATGCGGAACGCGAGTTCCGCGGCCTGGCCGAGCTGGAACTCGCGGATGACTCCGGTCACCGGGAGCGCGAAGACGGCCGGCGAGAGCGGGTGCTCGTAGACCCGGCGGACCCAGGTGGAGAAGCGCAGCCGCTCCCGCTCCTCCCAGCCGCCGCGCGCGGCCGGGCCCGGGTCGTCCCGCTCCACGGCTTCCGTGATCGCCTCGAAGTACGCGGCGAGGTCCTCGGAACCCAGCCCCAGCAGCTGCCCGGGCGAGTCGAAGGCGGGAGCACCGGAGGGGGCTTCGGCGGTGGAGGCGGCCTGGAAGGCGTTCTCCGCGATCAGCTGTTCCACGGGGAAGAAGGACTCGATGGTCATGGCTCTACGGCCTTTCGCTGAGGCGGTACCGGGACGGAAGGGGCGGTGACGGTCAGGGCGGTGACGGTCGGGGCGGTGACGGTCGGAGAGGTGACCGGCGGCGAGGTGACCGGCGGCGAGGTGACCGCCGGTGTCGGTGCGGTGCGCGTGGTCGAGGAGGGCTCAGTGGTCGGTGTGGTGGTGCACGGGTCCGTGCGCGGCGGGTCCCGCCGGCCGGGCCAGCGCCACCGCGACGCCGTCCAGGAGCCGGAGGTCCTCGACGGTCCAGGCGGTGGTCCGGCCGCGGTGGGTGTGGGTGACCCGGACCGGACCCTCGCGGCCCGGATGGGTTTCCAGCAGGCCCAGTTCGACTCCGGACAGACCGAGTCCGGTGGCCTTGACCACGGCCTCCTTGCGGGTCCAGATCCGGTAGAAGGCCGCGTCCCGCTCGGGACCGGGGCGGAGCGCCGCCAGGTGGTCGCGTTCCGCGACGGTGAGGTCCGCGTCGGTGGTCGCCGAGCCGCGGACCGGGCGCACCGACTCGGCGTCGACGCCGATCGAGGCGCCCGCGCCGAGGGCGAAGATCCCGCACCCGGCGGTACGGCTCATGCTGAGCGGGAGACCCAGGTCCGGGACGACCAGCTTCGGCGGGCCGTGACTGCCGTCGCCGCAGCCGGGACAGGAGCGCCGGCCGAGGGCGATGTCCCCGGGCCCGAGACCGAACAGCCCGGCGAGGGCCCGGCGGGCCGCGGCGCGGGAGCGGACGAAGGCGGCGGCGTCGCGTTCGGCGGGCAGGGACAGCGCCCGCCGGAACTCCTCCGTGTCCAGCAGAGGCAGATCGGCCGGATCGGTGTGTTCCGGCGTACGCCACCACCAGACGTGAGCCTCCCCCCGTGCGCCGAGGGCGTCGGCGACGGCCATCGCCGTGCCATGGGCGTGGCCTTCCGTGCCTGATGCCATGAAGTCCTCCCTTCTACTCCCCCGTCGGATGGTGCGGGACGTGCGGCGGTCGGCAGGAATTCTCCGGGATTCCCCCGTGGAAACCGTAGACAAAGCCGCCCCATAACCATGCGGTGGGCAACTATTTCCCGGCTATACACGGATACGCGGACCGTTCGGAACCCTTTCCCATAGGAATGGGATAGGACAGGTCCGGAAACTGACTCGGGTCACCGTTCATCAACCCGAGGATTTCTTCATGCCGCGGATTCAGGAACACACCCTTACTCTTCCCCCGACCGGCACGACCCCGGACGCCCTCACGCTCACCGACGCCGAGCGCGCCGGGCTGATCGCCGTCGCCACCGACGTGCTGCGGGCCACCCCGGCCCTGATCGACGATCCGGCCTGGCTGGACACCGTGCGGGACGCCTCGTCGGCGCTGCCCCGTTCGGTGCTGGCCGCGCTGCGCCGGTTCCGCCACGACGCCGGCCCCGACGGGGTGCTGCTGCTGCGCAACGTGCCGGTGGTCGCGAACGACCCGCTGCCGGAAACGCCGACCGTGCCCGGTTCCGTGGAACGGGTGCCGGCCGTGGCGTCGGCTCTGGTCACGGCGGCCATGCTCCAGCTCGGGGAGGTCATCGCCTATCGCAGCGAAAAGACCGGCGCGCTGGTCCAGAACGTCGTCCCGGTTCCGGGGAGCGAGAGTTCCCAGAGCAATGCCGGCTCCGTTCTGCTGGAACTCCACGTCGAGAACGCCTTCCATGACAACAAGCCCGATTACGTCGGCCTGCTCTGCGTCCGAGAGGACCCGACCGGCGATGCGAAGCTGTGCACGTCCTCGATCCGGCGGGCCCTTCCGCTGCTGTCCGCGCACACCGTGTCCGTACTGGCCGCGCCGCGGTTCCTCACCGAGCCGCCGCCGTCCTTCGGCGACCTGAACTCGGTGACCCCCGCCCACGCGGTGCTCGTGGGGGACCCCCAGGACCCGAACATCCTGGTGGACTTCGCCGCGACGCATCCGCTGGACGACGAGGCGAAGGCCGCCATGGGCGAGCTGCGCGAGGCCCTCATGCGGACGATGTCCGCGCTGGCCCTGCGGGTCGGGGACCTCGCGGTGGTCGACAACCGGCTCGCGGTACACGGCCGGACCTCCTTCACCCCTCGTTACGACGGCCAGGACCGGTGGCTCCACCGGGTGTACGCCCACCTGGACCACCGCCGCAGCCGGGTGGACCGCAAGGGTGGTGGCGCGGTGCTCAACTGACGTGCCGCCCACCGCTCTTCGAGAGCCGGTAGGAACGGCCGGAGGGCCGGCCCCTTGCGGGGGCCGGCCCTCCGGCCGTCGTGGTGCCTACTGCCGTGAGCTGATGACGTCCGCCGGCCGGCCCGCCAGGGCCAGACGGCCCGGGACCAGCGTGGCCAGGGCGGTCAGCAGCGCCGCGAAGCCCAGGACGCCCAGGTACATCCAGCCGTCGATGGAGGGGGACGCGGAGCCGGTCATCCCGATGCTGAAGGCGGTGAGCACCGCGAAGGCGATGCCGGTGCCGAGGACCGAGGAGATCACGATCACCAGGGCCGCCTCGATGCGGAGCATGCGCATCACCTGGCGCCGGGTGGTGCCGACGAGCTGGAGCAGCGCGAACTCGCGGGTGCGGTCGGACACCGACATGGCCAGCGTGTTGACCACGGCGATGGCGGTGAAGGCGATGATCAGGCCCATCGCGACGTAGTTCACCTCGGCGTTGGACTGCTGGACCTCGGCCTGCAGGTCCTTGACCTGGTCGCGGTCGAGCACCCCGACGCCCGGCAGGCCGGCGAGGGCCTTCTGGAGGTCGGCGCGGCCGGGCTTGCCCTCGTCGGCGGTCTTGACCAGCAGCGAGGAGGCCAGCGGGTTGTCGACGTGCTTCGAGACCAGCTCGTGGGACATCGTCAGGTCGCCGAAGCCCAGGCCGCGTTCGTAGACGGCCGCGACGGTCAGTTCGGTCTCGGTGCCGTCGCCGAGGGTCAGCTTCAGCTTGTCCCCGGGCTTCTTGCCCAGGTTGTCGGCCGCCACGTCGCTGAGCGCGACGCTCTGCGCGCCGAAGCCGTCCAGGGTGCCGCCGCTGACGCCCGGGTCCCAGGTGCGGGTCAGGCCCTCGGTGGAGACGCCCTGCGCCGGGTACTTCTCCAGGCCGACGCGCACGGAGGTGCGGACGACCTCGGTCACCGCCGACACGCCGGGGACCTTGCGCAGGTTCTCGGCGGCTTGGGCGGGAACGCCGGGACCGGCCGCGCCGACGACCCAGTCGGCCTTGTTGCCGGCCTGGGCCTGGGCGGTGGCCGCCGCGCCCATCGTGGTCTGCACGAAGAAGACGGTGCAGGCCATGCCGATCAGCAGGGCGAGCGGGGTGACCGCCGCGGAGACCCGCTTGGTGTTGGCGCGGGCGTTGGCCGTGGCCAGGTAGCCGCCGACCCGGGAGGCCCGCAGCGGGACCCCGAGGACACCGACCGCGATCCGGGCGATCAGCGGCCCGAGCAGCGAGACCGACACCGAGAGCACGACGACCGACAGGAACGTCACCGGGGTGGAAGCGGGTTCGCTGCGCAGGGCGGCGAGTACGGCGAGCAGCACGATCCCGCCGGCCAGGAAGGCGGCGCCGGCGCCGAGCCGGCCCCAGGCGAAGTTCCGCTGCTCCATGGCCGCTTCGGACAGGGCCTCGGCGGGACGGATGCGGGCGGTGCGGCGGGCGGAGATCCGGGCGGCGGCCCAGGCGCCCAGCAGGGCCGCGCCGATGGCGGCGAAGAACGGGAAGACGCTGAAGGTGACTTCGAGGGTGTCGGGGATCGCCTTGAAGCCGACGAACTTTCCGTGCAGCCAGTAGGCGATGGGCAGGCCCGTGATCGAGCCGAGGACTCCGGCGAGGGCGCCGACGATCAGTGCCTCGCGGCCGATGAGCTGGCGGACCTGCTTGGGGGTGGCCGCGATGGCGCGCAGCAGGGCCAGTTCGCGGTAGCGCTGCTGGATGGAGAGGGCGAAGGTGCCGACGACGACGAGGATCGCGACGAGCAGCGAGGTGCCGCCGATGGCGCCGCCCATGGAGACCAGCTTGATCCGGGCCTTGGCCGCGTCGAGGAACTCGACCGGGCCGCGCTCGCCGCCGGTGACCACCTCCGCGGAGGTGCCGTCGAGGGCCTGGCGGACCTGGCCGGCGAGCTCCGAGGCGGACACGCCCTCCTTGGGCAGCACTCCGACGACGGCGACCTGGTCGGCGCGGCCGGACAGCCGCCCGGCCTCGGCGTCGGAGAAGAACAGCGAGGTCTGCTGCTTGAGGTCGTGGCCGGCGGGGGCCGCGATGCCGGTGACCCGGTAGACGCGCGGGGAGCCGGTGGCCTGGACGGTCAGTTCGGTGCCGGGCTTGATCCCGGCCCGCCGGGCCAGTTCGCGGTCGACGACGACCTCGTCGGCGCCGACCGGGGCGGCGCCCTCGGCCAGGGTGAAGGGGGTCAGGGGCGCGGAGGTCCAGGCGTGTCCGAAGGAGGGCTTGCCGTCGACACCCGGGACGACCTGTCCCTTGGGGGTGACCGCGTACGCCGGGAAGGTGATCTCGGGCAGCGCCGCCCGGACGCCGGGCAGGGCGGCGACCTTGGTGACGGTGTCGGCGGGCAGCCAGACGCGCTCGCCGAGCGGCTTCTCCTTCTTCTTGGTCTTGGTCTTGTCGCCCTTCTGCTTGACGGTGACCTGGTGGACGTTCTGGTCGCCGCCGACGATCACCGGGGCGCCGGCGTAGCGTTCGGTGCCGATGGTCCCCCTCAGCCCGGTCTCCAGCAGGATGCCGCAGGCCGTGACGAGCGCGGCCGCGCAGAAGAGGGCGAGGAACGCCCCGATGAAGCCGCCCTTGCGGGCGCGCAGGGTCAGCAACGCATAGCGCAGCATCAGGCCCACGCTCCCAGGTGGGTCATGCGGTCGGCGACGCGGTCGGCGGTGGGGGCCTGCATGCGGTCGGCGATCCGGCCGTCGGCGAGGAAGAGGACGGTGTCGGCGTAGGAGGCGGCGACCGGGTCGTGGGTGACCATGACCACGGTCTGACCGGTCTCGTCGACGCAGGAGCGCAGCAGGGAGAGGATCTCCTTGGCGGTCACGGTGTCGAGGGCACCGGTCGGCTCGTCGCCGAAGATGACGTCGGGGCGGGTGATCAGGGCGCGCGCGATCGCCACGCGCTGCTGCTGGCCGCCGGAGAGCTCCGCGGGGCGGTGGGTGGCACGGCCGCCCAGGCCCACGCGCGTGAGGATCTCCTCCAGCCAGCCGGAGTCGAGGCGCTCGCCGGCCAGGCGCAGCGGCAGCTCGACGTTCTGTCGTACCGACAGCGCCGGGATGAGGTTGAACGCCTGGAAGACGAAGCCGATGCGCTCGCGGCGCAGCTTCGTCAGCTGGGTCTCGTTCATTCCCCCGAGCTCGGTGTCACCGATGTACGCGGAACCGCTCGACGGCTTGTCGAGGCCCGCGGCGCAGTGCAGGAACGTCGACTTGCCGGAACCGGAAGGTCCCATGACGGCCGTGAACGAACCGCGCTCGATGCCCACCGAGACCCCGTCCAGCGCGCGCACGCCCCGGCCGGCCTTTCCGTACTCCTTCACGACTCCGTCCAGGCGCAGCGCGAACCCCGGGGACCCGGCGCCGTTCTGCCCGCGGCGGCTGTTCGTCTCGGTCCTCATGCGCGACCAGTCCTTCCAAAGCTTTTGAGGGGGGAATGTCAGCAGCCTCATCCGCGAGATGTGGCGGATGCAACACCACCGATCCTGGACGGCGGTTCTATATTCCCTCTACTCAAAAAGCCCCGGGGTACGGGTTTCCGGCCGCGGGCTGTGCGCCTACGGCCGGAAAGGGACGTTCGCGGGAGGATTCAGCGGCGGCGCCCCCTCGTCCAGCGGTGGACCAGGGCCGCGGCGGAGGCCGCAAGGCACAGGCCGTAGCAGGCGGTGACCCACGGGGCGGGGGTCCGGCCGGCGCCGAGTCCGTGGACGACCCCGGCGACCCAGCCGGCGTAGGCGAGCCCGTGCAGCATCCGGAAGGGGCGGATCCAGCGGCGGGTGGCGAAGACGCCCCGCCACAGGCCGGTGATCAGCGCGAGCACGAAGAGCTGGGCGGCCAGGGAACCGAGGTCGACGAGGAGGTCCCCGCTGCCCAGGAGGACGTCGCTCGCCGCGACCTCCTCCCCGGCCACCTTGACGCCGATGTGGACGAGCAGGAAGCCGACCCCGGCCAGGCCCGCGGCGCGGTGCAGGAGCTGGGCGAGCTGCCGCCGGCCGGGGGTGAGGACGTCCCGGAAGACGGAGGCGAGGCCGAGCATCACCGAGACCGAGAGCGCGACCAGCGCGAAGACCCCGGCCATCCGGTCCAGGAAGTCCTGGAGCGCGCCGCCGACGAGGGCGCCCGCGGACAGCAGCAGGGCGACCGCGAGCACCCCGGTGGCCACGGCGCGGGCCCCGGGGGCGGGGGTGTACCTCGATCGGCACCGTCGCCTCCGTGTCCGGACTGCTGCTCCTGCTCAACGCGGTCGTC
>NZ_JBGWAB010000214.1:0-8158 GCF_041862025.1 Streptomyces sp. AB3(2024) | reverse complement strand
CATCGCCTGGGGGTCGCGCATGACTTTGGGGGGCTCTTTCTGGGGGTCTGACCAGAGAATGCTCCTATCCTTCCCCCGGGACGCGGGTGGCGCCTTAGTACTCGTACTCAGCCCCCACCGTCCGTTCGCGCCATCTTCCGGGCGCCCGGCCCTCCCGCGGCCGGCTCCGTCAGCGCTGGCCGGGCCAGTACGTACGGCCCCACGCGCGCGGACCGGGCTGCGGCAGCCGGTGTCGCGCCACCCGGCGCGGAGCGGCCCACTCGTCCGGGACCCGGGGCGCGCCCGACGGGGCCGAGGCCAGCGCCGCCGCGCGCGCTCGGACCACCGCCAGTGCGGCGGCCAGCTCCTCGGGGGTCGGGTTGCCCTTGACGACCTTGATCATCACTGTGAGCTCCTCGGGGGCCTAGAGGGGGATGTTGCCGTGCTTCTTCGGAGGCAGGGACTCCCGCTTGGTCCGCAGCTGGCGCAGCCCCTTGACCACGTGGGCGCGGGTCTCGGACGGCATGGTCACCGCGTCGACGTAACCGCGCTCGGCGGCCGTGTAGGGGTTGAGCAGCGCGTCCTCGTACTCGCCGATCAGCCGGGCGCGCACCTCCTCGACCTCATTCTCCCCCGCTTCGGCGATCGTGCGCCGGTGCAGGATGTTCACCGCGCCCTGCGCGCCCATGACGGCGATCTGCGCGGTGGGCCAGGCCAGGTTCAGGTCGGCGCCGAGGTGCTTGGAGCCCATGACGTCGTAGGCGCCGCCGAAGGCCTTGCGGGTGATGACGGTGATCAGGGGGACGGTGGCCTCGGCGTAGGCGTAGATGAGCTTCGCGCCGCGCCGGATGATTCCGTTGTACTCCTGGTCGGTGCCCGGCAGGAAGCCCGGGACGTCGACGAACGTCAGCACCGGCACGTTGAAGGCGTCGCAGGTCCGCACGAACCGCGCCGCCTTCTCGGAGGCGTTGATGTCCAGGCAGCCGGCGAACTGCATCGGCTGGTTGGCGACGATGCCCACCGGGTGGCCCTCGACGCGGCCGAAGCCGGTGAGGATGTTCGGGGCGAACAGCGACTGCGTCTCCAGGAACTCGCCGTCGTCCAGCACGTGCTCGATCACGGTGTGCATGTCGTACGGCTGGTTCGCGCTGTCGGGGATCAGCGTGTCGAGTTCGAGGTCGGAGTCCGAGACCTCGGTGTCCGCCTCCTCCGGGAAGGAGGGCGGCTCGGAGAGGTTGTTCGACGGCAGGTACGCCAGCAGGGACTTGACGTACTCGATGGCGTCCTTCTCGTCGCCCGCCATGTGGTGCGCCACGCCCGAGGTGGAGTTGTGGGTGCGCGCACCGCCCAGCTCCTCGAAGCCGACGTCCTCGCCGGTGACCGTCTTGATGACGTCCGGGCCGGTGATGAACATGTGCGAGGTCTGGTCGACCATGACGGTGAAGTCGGTGATCGCCGGGGAGTACACGGCACCGCCGGCGCAGGGGCCGACGATCAGGCTGATCTGCGGGATCACGCCGGACGCGTGCACGTTGCGGCGGAAGATCTCGCCGTACATGCCGAGCGCGCTGACGCCCTCCTGGATGCGGGCGCCGCCGGAGTCGTTGATGCCGACGAGCGGGCATCCGGTCTTCAGCGCGAAGTCCATGACCTTCATGATCTTCTGGCCGTAGACCTCGCCGAGGGCTCCGCCGAAGACGGTGAAGTCCTGCGAGAACACCGCCACCGGCCGGCCGTCCACCGTGCCGTAGCCGGTGACGACGCCGTCGCCGTAGGGGCGGGTCTTCTCCAGGCCGAAGTTGGTGGAGCGGTGCCGGGCGAACTCGTCCAGCTCTACGAAGGACCCCTCGTCCAACAGCAGCGCGACACGCTCACGCGCCGTCAGCTTGCCCTTGGCGTGCTGCTTCTCGACGGCCCGCGCGGAACCGGCGTGGGTGGCTTCCTCGACGCGGCGCCGCAGGTCCGCGAGCTTGCCCGCGGTCGTGTGCATGTCGATCGGCTCTGAGGGTTGGGACATCGGGGTCGCGGCTCCCTGTGTGGTGTCAACTGCCTGGTCAATTGATTGACTGCTGCTGGCTACTGGTGCGTAGCGTATCGGCGGGCATGGCGCTCGGCAGTGCGGCGTTTGACACACCTAATGTGGCTTGCATGACGCCATCAGATGCAGCAGCCGGACCCTCCGCGGGACGCTGGTCGAGCCTGGACCGGCCTCCCCTCAACGCCGCCGCCCTGCGCCGGGCCCTCGTCGTCGAGGGCGGCCTGTGGACCTCCCTGGAGGTGGTCCCCGCCACCGGCTCCACCAACACCGACCTCGCCGGGAGGGCCGCGGACCTGTCGGAGGGGGCCGTGCTGGTCGCCGAGGAGCAGACCGCCGGGCGGGGCCGCCTGGACCGCAGCTGGACGGCTCCGGCGCGGTCGGGGCTGTTCTTCTCCGTCCTGCTCAAGCCGGGGGAGGGGGTGCCGCAGGAACGGTGGGGGTGGCTGACCCTGCTGGCCGGCGTGGCCGCCGCGCAGGGTCTGTCCCGGGCGGCGGGCGTGGACACCTCCCTGAAATGGCCCAACGACCTGCTGGTCACGGTGGACGGGGAGGAGCGCAAGGCCGCCGGGATCCTCGCGGAGCGGGTCGCGGACGGGGTCGTGGTCGGGATCGGGCTCAACGTCACGCTGACCGAGGACGAACTGCCGGTACCGGCGGCGGGGTCGCTGCTGCTGGCGAAGGCGTCGGTGACGGACCGGGAGCCGCTGCTCAAGGCGGTGCTGCGGACGCTGGAGGAGTGGTACGGGCGCTGGCGCGAGGCCGGCGGGGACCCGGCCGAGAGCGGCCTCCAGGAGGCGTACGCGGCGGGCTGCGCGACCCTGGGCCGGCACGTGCGCGCGGAGCTGCCCGGCGGGCGCTCCCTCACCGGAACGGCCGAAGCGGTGGACGCGGACGGGCGGCTGGTGATCCGGACGCCGGAGGAGGAGCGGGAGGCGGTGGGCGCGGGCGACGTGGTGCACCTGCGCTCCGTGCGCTGACGCTGCCGCCGTGGGGGCGGGACGGGGCGGGGGCTCCGCCCCCGGACCCCCCGCGCCTCGAACGCCGGCGGGGCCGGATTTCGGCATCCAGCGCCACGGAGGCGAAGGAACCCCAAAATGGAAGGGGAGTGAGCTACGGCACACCTGCCGTATGGTTTAGGCGATCCCGGTCCCGCGGTGATCACCCGGTTTCGCAGTGCGCACGGAATGGACAGGAGGCGGCCCTTGACCGTCGACGACTCTACGTCCAGCGCGTCCGGGTCCGGTCCGGGCCCGGGGACCGGCTCCGGCTCGGGTCCCGGGACGCCGATCGGGCGCGACCAGCACACCCCGATGCACGAGGTGGACCACACCGCCCAGCCCACGGCCGACCCGCTCGCGATCCGGCTGGAGCAGCTGATCCTGGGCGCCGAGCGGCGCTACACGCCCTTCCAGGCCGCCCGCAGCGCCGGGGTGTCGATGGAGCTGGCCTCGCGGTTCTGGCGGGCCATGGGCTTCGCCGACATCGGGCAGGCGCGGGCGCTGACGGAGGCCGACGTGCTGGCGCTGCGCCGCCTGGCCGGTCTCGTGGAGGCGGGGCTGCTCAGCGAGCCGATGGCCGTGCAGGTGGCCCGGTCCACCGGGCAGACCACCGCCCGGTTGGCGGAGTGGCAGATCGATTCCTTCCTGGAGGGCCTGACGGAGCCGCCCGAGCCCGGCATGACCCGTACGGAGGTCACGTACCCGCTGGTCGAGCTGCTGCTGCCGGAGCTGGAGGAGTTCCTCGTCTACGTGTGGCGCCGCCAGCTGGCGGCGGCCACCGGCCGGGTCGTGCAGGTCGCGGACGACGAGGAGATGGTCGACCGCAGGCTCGCGGTGGGATTCGCGGACCTGGTGGGCTTCACCCGGCTGACGCGCCGGCTGGAGGAGGAGGAGCTCGGCGAACTGGTCGAGGCCTTCGAGACCACGGCCGCGGACCTGGTGGCGGCGCACGGCGGCCGGCTCATCAAGACGCTCGGCGACGAGGTGCTGTACTGCGCCGACGACTCGGCGACGGCGGCGGAGATCGCGCTGCGGCTGATCGAGACGATGGAGGCCGATCCGCAGATGCCGGAGCTTCGGGTCGGGATCGCCTTCGGGACCGTGACGACCCGGATGGGCGACGTGTTCGGGACGACCGTGAACCTCGCCTCGCGGCTGACCTCCATAGCGCCGAAGGACGCCGTGCTGGTGGACGGGGCGATGGCCGAGGAGCTGAGCCGGACCGGAGCCGCGCCGAAGTCGGAGAAGGGCGCCGAGGCCGAGGAGGGCGGCGGCTCGTACCGTTTCGCGCTCCAGCCGATGTGGCAGCGGCCGGTCCGTGGTCTGGGTGTCGTGGAGCCCTGGTCGCTGACGCGCAGGGCGCCTAAGATCCCCGGGTAACGTTCGTTAACCGGGAGGGTGGCGTGGCTGTGGACGAGGTCCGGTACGGGGAGTTCGTCGCGGTGCGGCGCCATGGTGACGGCGGGGCCGTCGCCGAGCTGGTGCTGGACCGGCCCAAGGCGATGAACGCCGTTTCCACGGAGATGGCGCGGTCCATCGGGGCGGCCTGCGCGGCGCTCGCCGCAGACCCCTCGGTGCGGGTGGTCGTGCTCTCCTCCACCCACGAGCGGGCCTTCTGTGTGGGCGCGGACCTCAAGGAGCGCAACTCCTTCTCGGACGCCGAGCTGGTGCGGCAGCGGCCGACCACCCGGGGGGCCTACGGCGGCGTGCTGGAGCTGCCGATGCCGACCGTCGCCGCGGTGCACGGCTTCGCGCTGGGCGGCGGCTTCGAGCTGGCGCTGGCCTGCGACGTGATCGTGGCCGACGAGACGGCGGTGGTCGGCCTGCCCGAGGTGTCGGTCGGCGTGATCCCGGGCGGCGGCGGTACGCAGCTGCTGCCCCGGCGGGTCGGGGCGGCGCGGGCAGCCGAGCTGATCTTCACGGCCCGGCGGGTGGAGGCCGCGGAGGCGCTCTCCCTGGGCCTGGTGGACTCGCTGGCCCCGGCGGGCGAGGACCGTACGCGGGCCCTGGAGCTGGCGGCGGCGATGGCGGCGAACTCCCCCGTCGGGCTGCGCGCGGCCAAGCGGGCGCTGCGACTGGGCCACGGCATGGACCTGGCGGCCGGGCTGGAGATCGAGGACGCGGCCTGGCGCACGGTGGCCTTCTCCGGGGACCGGGCCGAGGGCGTGGCGGCGTTCAACGAGAAGCGCAAGCCGAACTGGCCGGGGGAGTAGGGCCCGCGACCTCCCGTCACCGTCACGCGGAGTGACCGTAGGATCGCAGAAATGCGCGCCAACTGTCACTAAATCAGACAAACCCCCTAATCTGGGGCGATGGGAGTTGACGGACGGCTTCGGGCCGTCGTGGGCCTCGCGCAGGCCATGGCCGCTGCCTGCGCGCCGCGGGACGGCGTCCGGGCCGCCGCCCGGGGCGCACGGGTGGCGATGGACGGGTCGTTCGCCGCCATCTCCGCGTGGGAGCGCGAGCGGGGGCGACTGCGGGTGCTCGTCAACGAGGGGGAACGGCGGGCGGGGGAGGAGGAGTTCCCCGAGGACGAGTCCTACCCCGTGCACGACTTCCCGGAGATCACCGAGTTCCTGCACGAGCGCTGGGCCGGCGGGGGCGGGCCGCACGCCTGGGTCGAGAGCGCGGTCGGCGACCGGCCGGGCCGCCGCGGCGAGGCCCTGCGCCGGCGCGGGCGCGGCAGCTGCGTGGTCGCGCCGATCGTGCTCAGCGGGCGGGCCTGGGGCGAGCTGTACGTCGCCCGGGACGAGGGGCTGCCCGACTTCGACGACGACGACGCCGAGTTCGCGGCGGTCCTCGCGGCGGTGGTCGCGGCCGGACTCGCGCAGAACGAACGGCTGGAGGAGGCGCGCCGACTGGCCTTCACCGACCCGCTGACCGGGCTCGCGAACCGGCGGGCCGTCGACATGCGGCTCGACGAGGCCCTGGAGGAACACCGGCGCGCCGAAACGGTGGTGAGCCTGGTCGTCTGCGACCTCAACGGCCTCAAGAAGGTCAACGACACCCTCGGGCACGCCATGGGCGACCGGCTGTTGGAGCGGTTCGGCTCGGTGCTGAGCCTGTGCGGGGCCATGCTGGCGGGAACGCTGGTCGCCCGGCTGGGTGGCGACGAGTTCTGCCTGGTGAGCGTGGGGCCCTCGGCCGACGAGGTGGTCCGGGTGACCGAGGAGGTGTGCGTGCGCGCCGCCGAACTGGAGCTGGGCGAGGGGGTGGCCTGCGGGGTCGCGTCCACCGGGGACCCGATCGGGCCGGTCAGGTCCTCGCGCCGGCTCTTCCGGCTGGCCGACGCCGCCCAGTACAAGGCGAAGGCCGCGCGCTCGGCGCGGCCGGTGGTGGCGGGCCGGGACACGGCCGTGGTGCGGCTGGCCGACGCGGCCGCCGCGCGCGAGGCCCCGGGCGAGCGGCGCCGCTTCCGCGGGCGGCAGTGAGGGGCGTGGGGCGAGGCCGTGGCGGGTAAGGGGCGCCGGGTGAGCGCGATCGTGACAATTTCCCCTAGTGACATGAAGCGATTCAATCCGTAGGGTGCTGAATATGGATATGCACACTGTCGTGGTGGGAACGTCTGGGACCACCGCCGAGGACGTCATCGCAGTCGCCCGAGGCAACGCGCGGATCGAGCTGTCCGGCGAGGCCCTGGACGCCCTCGCCCGCGCTCGCGAGATCGTCGACGCGCTCGCCGCCAAGCCCGAACCCGTCTACGGGGTCTCCACCGGGTTCGGCGCCCTCGCCTCCCGTCACATCAGCCCCGAGCTGCGCGCGCAGCTCCAGCGCAACATCGTCCGCTCGCACGCCGCCGGCATGGGCCCGCGCGTCGAGCGGGAGGTCGTGCGCGCCCTGATGTTCCTGCGCCTGAAGACGGTGGCCTCCGGGCACACCGGGGTGCGCCCCTCCGTCGCCCAGACCATGGCCGACGTGCTCAACGCCGGGATCACCCCCGTCGTCCACGAGTACGGCTCCCTCGGCTGCTCCGGCGACCTGGCCCCCCTTTCGCACTGCGCGCTCGCGCTGATGGGCGAGGGTGACGCCGAAGGCCCCGACGGCACCGTCCGCCCCGCCGGCGAACTGCTCGCCGAGCACGGCATCGAGCCCGTCGAGCTGCGGGAGAAGGAGGGCCTCGCCCTCCTCAACGGCACCGACGGCATGCTCGGCATGCTGGTCATGGCCCTCGCCGACCTCGACCGGCTCTACAAGTCGGCCGACATCACCGCCGCGCTCACCCTGGAGGCGCTGCTCGGCACCGAGAAGGTGCTCCAGCCCGAGCTGCACGCCATCCGCCCGCACCCCGGCCAGGGCGCCTCCGCCGCCAACATGGCCGCCGTGCTCAAGGGTTCCGGTCTCACCGGGCACTTCCAGGAGGAGTCCGCCCCGCGCGTCCAGGACGCCTACTCCGTGCGCTGCGCCCCCCAGGTCGCCGGCGCGGGCCGCGACACCATGGCGCACGCCGCCCTGGTCGCCTCCCGCGAACTGGCCTCCGCCGTCGACAACCCGGTGGTGCTGCCCGACGGCCGCGTGGAGTCCAACGGCAACTTCCACGGCGCGCCCGTCGCCTATGTGCTGGACTTCCTGGCCATCGCCGCCGCCGACCTCGGCTCCATCGCCGAGCGCCGCACCGACCGCCTCCTCGACAAGAACCGCAGCCACGGCCTGCCGCCGTTCCTGGCGGACGACGCCGGCGTGGACTCCGGCCTGATGATCGCCCAGTACACGCAGGCCGCCCTGGTCAGCGAGATGAAGCGGCTGGCCGTTCCGGCCTCCGCCGACTCGATCCCCTCCTCCGCCATGCAGGAGGACCACGTCTCCATGGGGTGGTCGGCCGCGCGCAAGCTGCGTACCGCGATCGACAACCTGACCCGGATCATCGCCATCGAGCTCTACGCGGCCACCCGGGCCATCGAGCTGCGCCACGGCCTCACCCCGGCGCCGGCCAGCCGGGCCGCGATCGCCGCGGCGCGGGAGGCGGGCGTGGAGGGTCCCGGGCCGGATCGTTTCCTCGCCCCCGACCTGGCCGCCGCCGACGCCTTCGTGCGCGCGGGCGGTCTCGTGGCGGCCGTGGAGCCGGTGACGGGCCCGCTGGCCTGATCCGGCGGTCCGCCGCCGCAGTCGTACGAGGGCCGCGCCCCCGGGGATCCGATCCCCGGGG
>NZ_JBGWAB010000213.1:0-8198 GCF_041862025.1 Streptomyces sp. AB3(2024) | reverse complement strand
GTTTGCTGACTGGCAGCTATCCGAGACCCGTCTGACCTGCGCCGATGCCCGTGAGCATTGCATTGTTCTGGAACCGGGGCCCTCGGGACCGGCGCGCGGGGCGCGGGCGACGACTGTGAACCGCTGGTCGACCTGGCCCCGATACCCCGCGTACGGATCCCCGCGCAGCGGCGCGGCGGAGCCCCCGTGCGCTTCGGGCTGGCCGCCGCGCTGGCCGGCGTCGCCGTCGGCGGGATCGCCGCCGCCGCGGCCGGCGGCCTGCTGGACCGTGTGACGCATCACACCGCGGGCCCCGCCCCTGCCGTCTCGATCAGCGCCGGTCCCGATCCGGCGCCCGCCGCGGACACCACCGGCCCCGACCTCGTCCCGCAGCCGCGCCCCACCCCGCCGCGCGGCGGCGAGGGCCTGGCGCCCGCCAGTCCGGGCGCCTCCCGGATGCCCGGTACGGAGACCCGTACGATCCCCGGTGCCCCCTCGGGCAGCCTGTCGCTGCCGCCCGGCACCGCGGGCACGGGAGCGGGATTCGGCGCGGGGACCGGTACGGACGGCGGTCGCGACAAGGTCACCGACAAGCTGACCGGCGGCAAGGACCGCGAGCCGGACACCCAGGTCAAGCCCGCCGACCTGTGCCAGGCCTACCGCTCGGGCCGGATGGACGACGACCGCCGCGAGCGCCTCTCCAGGCTCGCCGGCACCCCGGCGAAGATCGCGCGCTTCTGCGAGGCCCTGCTGGACGGGGTCCGCGACGGCCTGCCGCAGAGCGGCACCGTCGACCCGGGCAGCGCCCTGCTCCCGACGCAGACCGCGAAGGCGGGCGGCGCGCTGGGCTTCCGTACCCGCTGATCCCGGACCCGTCGGTTCCCCACCCGTTCGGCCGCGGCTCCGTGCTGCCGCTTGGCCGAAAATCGCCGTAGTTTCCGGTCCGGATCGGGGTCTGCTCCGGCCGCCGAAACGTCGGGGCAACGCCCCGCACGGAGGCCAGTAACACTTTCCGCAGCTTCGGCGCAGTACATATTGAGCCGACTGGTCATCGGCCGCGCATGAGCCGGGGTTCCCCCCGTACCCCTGGGCTCTGCGCAACCGGCGCGGGCGGGGCACGTTCCCCCGGCCCTGCCCGCGCCCTCAATCCGCTACCGGGTTCACCAGTAGACGACGACCTTGTCGCCCACCTTCACCTGGTCGAACAGCGCCGACAGCTTGGCCTTGTCGCGGACGTTCACGCAGCCGTGCGAGGCACCGGCGTAGCCGCGGGCCGCGAAGTCCGACGAGTAGTGCACCGCCTGGCCCTCGCTGAAGAACATCGAGTACGGCATCGACGTGTGGTAGATCGTCGACGTCCACTCCTTGGCCTTCCACCCCACCTGGAACTCGCCCTCGCGGGTCGGGGTGTTCTCCGAACCGAAGCGCACGTCCATGGTGGAGACCACCTTGCCGTCGATCATCCAGGCGAGGGTCCGGCTCTCCTTGCTGATGCACATGACCCGGCCCTGCATGCAGCGCGGGTCCGGGGCGTCGACCTCGTTGGTGGTCGGCGGGCGCAGCTCGTCCTCCGTCGGCTTCTTGGTGAGGCCCTGGACCTTCTGCCAGGTGGCCTCGTCCACCGAACCGGTGGCGGCGAGCCCGTGCCGGGACTGGAAGGTCTTGACCGCGGCGGTGGTCTTCGAGCCGTAGAACCCGGTGGGCGCCGTCGAGACCAGCTTGAGCTGGCGCAGCCGGGCCTGGAGGTCGCGGATCTGCTCGCTCTCGTCCCCGTTCGCCATGATCGGCTGCACGCCGGGGGAGGAGGACGGCGCGGAGGACGGCGCGGAGGCCGACGGGGAGGCCGACGAGGAGGGCGACTGCGACGGCGACGCCGCGGGCGAGGACGCCCCCGCCTTGCCGTCGTCCGGGGTGGAGGGGGAGGCCTCGGGCGAACTCCCCGCCACCGGCGAGGACGGCGACGCCGGCCCGGCGCCGGACTTCTGGGGGCCGCAGCCGGTCGCTGCCAGCGCGACGGCCGCGGCCAGGCCGAGCGTACGGATCATGACTCTCTGGCGGTGCATCGCGGTCCCCCGATTTCGACGTCGTGTATCTGGGTGATGCTTCGTGGGCGTGGACAGTTGCGGACGTTCACCCGTTGTTGCCCCATTGTGACCAGCGGCCGCCGCGGGCACGGTTGTACCAGCCCCGGGCCGGCCGGCAGCACGGACACGGAGGAATCGCGTCATGGTCCGTCCCGCACCACGCAGCGAGAGCGGCATCCCGATCGAACCGGTCTACGGGCCCGAGGACCTGAGGGGCTGGGACCCGGCGGTGAGCCTGGGGGAGCCGGGGGCGTACCCGTACACCCGGGGGATCCACCCCACCATGTACACCGGGCGCCCCTGGACGATGCGCCAGTACGCCGGGTTCGGTACGGCCGCCGAGTCCAACGCCCGCTACCGGCAGCTCATCGAGGGCGGCGGGACCGGGCTGTCCGTGGCCTTCGACCTGCCCACCCAGATGGGGCACGACTCCGACGCCCCGCTCGCCCGCGGGGAGGTCGGCAAGGTCGGGGTGGCCGTGGACTCCGTCGAGGACATGCGCACGCTCTTCGAGGGGATCCCCCTGGACCGGGTCTCCACCTCGATGACCATCAACGCCCCGGCTGCCCTGCTGCTGCTCATGTACCAGCTCGTCGCCGAGGAGCGGGGCATCGATCCCGCGCTGCTGACGGGCACCGTGCAGAACGACATCCTGAAGGAGTACATCGCGCGCGGGACGTACATCTTCCCGCCCGGCCCCTCCCTGCGGCTGACCGCCGACACCTTCCGCTACTGCCGCGCCGAGATCCCGAAGTGGAACACCATCTCCGTCTCCGGCTACCACATGGCCGAGGCCGGGGCCTCGCCCGTACAGGAGATCGCCTTCACCCTCGCCGACGCCGTCGCGTACGTCCGTGCCGCGCTGGCGGCCGGCATGGAGGTCGACGCGTTCGCGCCCCGGCTGTCGTTCTTCTTCGTCGCCCGCACCACCCTGCTGGAGGAGGTCGCCAAGTTCCGGGCGGCCCGGCGGATCTGGGCCCGGCTGATGCGCGAGGACTTCGGGGCGCGCGACCCGAAGTCGCTGATGCTGCGCTTCCACACCCAGACAGCCGGGGTCCAGCTGACGGCGCAGCAGCCGGAACTGAACCTCGTACGGGTGGCCGTGCAGGCGCTGGCCGCCGTACTGGGGGGCACGCAGTCGCTGCACACCAACTCCTTCGACGAGGCCATCGCCCTGCCCACGGAGAAGTCGGCCCGCCTCGCGCTGCGCACCCAGCAGGTGCTCGCGTACGAGACCGACGTCCCGCACACCGCCGACCCCTTCGCCGGTTCGTACGCGGTCGAGCGGATGACGGACGAGGTGGAGGCGGCCGCGCTCGCCCTGATGCGCAGGATCGAGGAGCTGGGCGGGGCGGTCGCGGCGATCGAGGCCGGCTTCCAGAAGGGGGAGATCGAGGCCAACGCGTACCGGATCGTGCGGGAGCAGGAGGCCGGGGAGCGGGTGGTCGTCGGGGTCAACCGGTTCGCCCTCGACCAGGAGGAGCCCTACGAGCCGCTGCGGGTGGACCCGGCGATCGAGGCCCGCCAGTGCGCGGCGCTCGCGCGGCTGCGCGCCGGGCGGGACGGGGCGGCGGTGGAACGTGAGCTGGCCGCGCTGCGCCGGGCGGCGGCCGGGACAGGGGAGAACGTGCTCCCCCCGATGAAGGAGGCGCTGCGGGCGCGGGCCACGGTGGGGGAGGTGTGCGGGGTGCTGCGGGAGGTCTGGGGGGCGTACGAGCCGAGCTGACGGGCGGGCCGGCGGATGCGACGGAATTCACTGGCACGACAGGTGCGTCCCTATGGGACACTCCTGCACATGCTGGGTGTGACAGATCTTCCTACGTATCTCGCCGCCGTCGTGCTGATCGTGCTGCTGCCGGGACCGAACTCCCTCTACGTGCTCTCCGTGGCCTCGCGGCGCGGGGTGAAGGAGGGCTACAAGGCCGCCTCCGGGGTGTTCACCGGTGACACCGTGCTGATGGTGCTGGCCGCCGTCGGCGCGGGCGCGCTGCTCCAGACCAGCCCGGTGCTGTTCACCGCGGTCAAGGTGCTCGGCGCCGGGTACCTCGGGTGGCTGGCCGTGGGCATGCTGCGCGGCGCCCTGGCCATGTGGCGCAGCCGCCGCTCGCCTGACGAGGAGGCCCCGGCCGGGGAGGAGGCCGCCGGCGCCGTCGAGCGGCCGTTCCGGCGGGCGCTGGTGGTGAGCCTGCTCAACCCGAAGGCGATCCTCTTCCTGCTGTCCTTCTTCGTGCAGTTCGTGGACCCGCACTACTCCTACCCCGCGCTGTCCTTCCTGCTGCTGGGGACCGTCTCCCAGCTGGTCAGCCTCCTCTACCTGTCCACCCTGATATTCACCGGCACCCGCCTCTCCGCCGCCTTCCGCCGCCGCAAGCGGCTCGCGGCCGGGGCCACCTCGGCGGCCGGCGTGATCTTCCTGGGCTTCGCCGCGAAGCTCGCCGTCAGCTGACCCGGCGCAGACCCCGCCGCAGCCGGTGCACGACCCGGCGCACGGCGGGGCTGCGGGGCAGGAAGGACAGCTGCGCGGGGATCCCGCCCGGCAGGCCCAGCGTGGTGAGCCGACGGCGGTTGAAGTAGTGCCGGGTCCGCTCGCCCAGGTGCCGGGCCAGATGGGCCTCGGCCCGCTCCCGCCGGTCGGCGAGGATCCGGGGCTGCATGGCGAAGCCGACGGCGGTGACCAGGCCGGGCAGGTCCTCCGGGGCGCCGTCCTCCGGGGCGCCGGGCCCGTCGCCCGGCGCCGCCGCCAGGTCCGGGACCAGCGCGTCCACCAGTGTCAGCGGGATCCGGTTGCTGTTCTGGTACGGGGCCAGGCGGGCCAGCAGCGGGCCGGTCCCGGTGCGCGCGACCGGGATCCCGTACAGGGCCCGCGCCGTGAGCAGCCCCGTCGAGAAGCAGCCCGCCACCAGCGCGGGGCGCAGCCGCTCGTACAGGGTCTCCGCCAGGACGGGCGCGTCCAGCACCGTCAGCCGCGCCCCGAGGCGTTCCGCCTCCGTCTCCGCCCGCCGGGAGTAGGCCGCCGGGGCGGAGGGGTGCGGTTTGAAGACCAGTTCCCGGTGGCCCCGCTCCCAGGCCCCGCGCACCATCGCGACGTGCAGTTCCTCCTCCTGCGCCGGGGACATCAGGTCCAGCGCGGAGAGGTACTGGCCCAGGAGGAGGGCGCAGGACTCGCGGGGTTCGTAGCCGCTGTCGTCGGGCAGTGCGGCCAGCTCCGCCATGACCTTGAGGAAGGCGGGCGCCGGGACCGGCTCCGGGGGCACCCCGAACTCCGTCAGCAGCAGCGGCTCCAGGCCGGGGACCAGGTCCAGGTGGAGCACTCGCCGGACCCGCATGCCGATCTGCGGGTCGAGGCGGAAGCGGGTGGGGCCGTAGGACATCAGCCCGTCCGCGTACACGTCGATCGCCGCGCCCGGGAACAGCCGGCACAGGCTCTGCGCGGGCGGCACCTGGAGGGACTCCACCACCAGCTCGACCCGGTCCCCGCCGAGCCCCCACAGGGCGCGCAGCTGCCGCTCCCACAGCGGGACGTCGTCGGGGCGCGGGGCCCAGGTGCTCGGGTGCTGCGGGGCGAGGAAGGCGTTCCAGTCGCGCACCTCGTCGAAGCGGGTCCGCAGCGCCTCGAAGCCCGGCATGGCGTCGATGCCGGGGGTGACCTCGGGGGTGAGGGAGTGGTTGCTGGTCAGCAGGATCCGGCGGGCTGCCGCCGGGAAGGCGCCCGCGTCGAGGGCGGCGGCGAGGGTGGCCGTCCCGTAGAGGGTGGAGGCGAGGAAGACCTGGGTGACGCGGTCGCCGGGCACGCGGCGGTCGCCGTTCACGCGGCGGCACCGGGAGCAGCGGTGGCGCCGGTGGCCGCGGTGGCCGCGGTGGCCGGCGTGCGGCGCCGCAGTCTGCGCAGCAGCGCGGAGCGGTCGGCGTCCATCGAGTCGAGCGCCTGTTCCAAAAGGGGCCGCGGCATGCGCCCGAGCGCCTCCGCGCTCATCACACGGAGTTTTTTCGCCACGGCCGGTTCGAGCCTTTCGGTGGTGCCGATATGGTGCGCGATAATCGCGCAATACGTTCGGACGGCCTTGGGGAGCAGGAGTTCGGATTCCCGGTCCGTGGCGGTGTCCGCGAGTACTTGATCAAATGCTCGAATGAAATCGAGCTGACGCTCGTCCCCGATCTGGGTGAGCGAGGTGGAAATGCCGCGCCGGTAGAAGATTCCGGCCTCGCCGATCGCCGCGAAGGACCGCGCCGTACGGTGCAGCCGCCAGATCCACGGCCGGTCCTCCGCCGTCCGCAGCCCGTCCGTGAAGTGCAGCAGGCCCTGGTCCAGCAGCCGCCGGTGGTACATCCCCGCCCAGGCGTACGGGTAGTCCACCGCCGTGGCCCGCGCGGTCGGCAGGATCCCCGCGCGCGGATCGCCCACCACCCCCTGCGGCCCGTAGGGCACCCGCTGCACGATCCGCTCCCGGCCCGTCACCTGTACATGGTCGGTACGGACGAAATCGCAGTTCAGAGCCTCGATGGCGGCCAGCGTACGGGCCAGGTGGCCCGGCGCCGGCCAGTCGTCGCCGTCCAGGAAGGCGATGTACTCGCCGCGCGCCGCGTCCAGTCCGGTGTTGCGGGCCGCCGCCAGCCCGCCGTTGCGGTCCCGTCTGAGGTGGACCGCCCCGGGCAGGCCGCCCGCCGCCGCGCGCTCCAGGAGCTCGGGCGTCCCGTCCGTGGAGCGGTCGTCGACCAGCAGGAACTCGAAATCCTCACGCGCGTTGAGAGCGAGTCCCTTCAGGACGTCCGGTGCGTACGTCTGCACGTTGTAGAACGGCACGACAACAGAGAGCTTGGGCACCCGCGAGACATTAGGACGCGGCCCGGCATTCACCGTGGCCCGGATGCGGATTCCATGTGAACGACGCGGGGCGGGCACGTTAACCAGGACGCTTTCGCATTTCGTCGACGGGTTGTTAACCCGCCGTTGTGCGCTCGTTGGGCCGATCACCGGAAATGCGGAATAGCTTCTGCCGGGTGCCAGTGCCACTCAGCAGCAGCCGGTCCGGTCAACGCGTCGCCGTACTCGCGGATTCCGACACGCGCTGGAAATGGGGCGCCCTCACCGCCCGCCGCCTCGCCCCCGACGCCCCCGCGCCCACCGGGTACGTACTGCGCGGCCGGGCCACCCCCACCGCGCGCCAGCTCGGCGAGGCGGGCGTCGGGGAGGCGGACGCCGGTCCGGTGGAGGTGACCTGCGCCGAGTTCCTCGCCGAACTCGGGCGCCGGCACTACGACGTGGTCGTCCTCGCCCTCGTCGGCGGCGCCGTCCAGGCCGTCCTGCACGGGGCGCGCGCCCTGTGGCCCGACCCGGCCGCCCGCCCCGTCCTCGTCACCGGCTACGTCGGCGTCGTCTACGAGAAGCTCGCCGACGGGCTCCTGCTGCGGCACGGCGCCGACCTGGTCCTCGCCAACTCCCGCCACGACGCCGCCCGCTTCCGCGCCGTGTACGAGGGCGCGGGCGCCGATCCGGCGGCCGTCGTCGAGACCGCCCTGCCCTTCCTGGAGGGTGCGGCGTACGAGGGCGCGGGCGACCGCGCCCACCGGGTCGTCTTCGCGGTGCAGCCCTCCGTCCCGGAGGGCCGCCCCGACCGCGCCTACCTCCTGGAGCGCGCCGCCCGGCACGCCCGGCTGCACCCGGGGCGGGAGGTGCTCGTCAAACTCCGCAGCCGGCCGGGGGAGCACACCACGCACCTGGAGGAACACCCCTACCAGCGCCTGGCCGAGCGCCTCCCGGGCGGGCTGCCGCCCAACTGCCGCCTGACGTACGGGAACATGGGCGAGGTGCTGGACGGCACCGACCTGCTGGTCACCGTGTCCTCCACCGCCGCCCTGGAGTCCCTGCACCGGGGCATCCCGACCGCCGTCCTGACCGACCTCGGCATCCGCGAGGCGCTCGGCAACCACCACTTCCTGGGCTCGGGCTGCCTGGCGTCGTGGGACCAGCTCGACGGGGGGCTGCTGCCGGTCGGCGACCCGGGCTGGCTCACCGCCCACGGGGTCGCCCCGGCCTCCCCGGCCGCCCCGGCCTCCCCGGCCTCCCCGGGCACGCCGGTCGTGCCGGCCGCTGCCGGCCCGCCGGATTCCGCCGCCGCTCCACCGGGTGCCGTCGCC
>NZ_JBGWAB010000212.1:0-8219 GCF_041862025.1 Streptomyces sp. AB3(2024) | reverse complement strand
GCGGCGCCGGCTCGGCGACGGGCTGCGCCGCGGCCACGGGGGCCGGCTCGGGGACGGGCACGGGTGCCGGGGTGGCCACGGGCGCCGGAGCGGCGGCGGGACCCCGGTCCGCGAGGGAGCGTACGACTCCCCCGGCCTCGGGCATGGGCGGGCCCATGTGCAGCGGACGGCGTGCCGGGATCACGGGCGACGCGGGCGGCATCTGGGCGGCCTGCGGGGCCACGAGGCCGCCGAGGTCCAGCGAGCCGGTGTCACGGCCGCCGGTCTCGTGCGCGCCCGCGCTGTACGCGGCGGGGTCCGCGTAGCCGTCGGGGAAGCCCGGGCCCACGGGGTACGAGGGGTCGGGGAAGCCGGGCTGCGCGGGCTGCTGCGGCACCGGGTAGCCGGCGTCCTGGTAGCCCGGCTCCGGGAAGCCGAGGTGGCCGGGCTCGGGGTAGCCGGCCGCGGGGGCCTGCGGGTACTCGGTGTAGACGGGCTCGGCGGGGAACTCGGCCGGGAAGGCCGGCACCTGCGGGACCACCTGGGGGTCGCTCCAGGAGCCCTGGCCGCTCGGCATCAGCAGCAGTTCCTCGTCCTCCGCCTCGGCGGGGTCGTCCACGAGGTCCTGGAAGGCGTAGCCCGCCGGGGGCTGCGGCGGAAGCGGCGGGAGCGGCGCAACCGGAGCGGGGATGCCCTGCTGATCCACCATGCCCCCGTTGTCCGGGTGACCCTCGCCCGGGACCTGGCCGGTGTCAGTCATGCGTACCCCTCGCCCATCGGTGTTGCCTCTTCGATCGCCCGGTCGCCCACAAGACCGCCGGGCGGTGATGTGCGCGGGGTCGCCGTGCGGTGCGACGCCTCGCGTGCGCCCGCACAACAACTCCTGAGCATTGTCGCGCTCGTCGGCCGCCGTGTCGGCCACAAACCGGCACGGTCCGCTGTGGACTGCGCCACGTCGCGCGTCCTGAGGGCGCCACGACGATCGGCCAGCCTACCCCGGCCTGCGCGCTAGCGGCTCACGGGGCGCTCGGCTGCCAGGAGGAACACCACGGAACGCTCCTGTTCCGCCCAGGTCCGGGTGTCGAGGCCGACCGACTGGAGGAGTGCGCACTCGACGGCGTACCCGTGTTCGCCGAGGGTGCGTCCGATGGCCTCGGCGTCGTCGCGCGTGGAGGCGTGGCTGACGATCCGTTCGGGACGCCGGTCGGCGACGGCCGCGACGACCTCGGCGCCGCCCCCGCCGACGCGGACGACGTCGGGCTCGGGGAGGTTCTCCAGGACGTGCGGCGCGCGGCCGGCCACGACCTGGACCTGGACACCGCGCCGACGGGCGGCGGCCGTTACCCGTTCGCAGGCGCGGGGGTCGGCGTCCACCGCGATGACGGCCGCGCCGAGGGCGGCGGCGTCCACGGCGAGGGCCCCGGAGCCGGCCCCGATGTCCCAGACGAGGTCGCCGGCGCGGGGGCCGAGGCGGGCGAGCTGGACCGCGCGCAGCTGTGCGGACTCGCCCTCCCCCACGGGTCCCTCCCCCGGGGGCCCGTCCCCTTCGGGCCGGGGCCGGGCCCAGCCGCGGGTGGCCGTGAGGTGCGGGGGCTGGCCGAACAGCCAGCCGGGCTCGGCGGCGGGTACCTGGCCCGCGCCCCCGATGACGATGACCACGTTCGGGTCGCGCCAGCTGTGGTCGGCGGCCTTGTCGGAGGTCAGGACGGTGACGCGCTCGCGGTCGGTGCCCAGTTCCTCGCAGATGACGAAGGTGCGGTGCACCCCGTCGAGCAGCAGGGCGAGTTCGGCGGGGCCGGCTCCGGGCGAGGTGAGGACGGCGACCTTGCTGTGGGCCCGGCAGACGTTGACGGCCCGGCGCAGGGTGCGGGGGTGGGCGACGACCACCTGGGCGTCGTCCCAGGGCATCCCGGCGCGGGCGAAGGCCGCGGCGACGGCGGAGACGGCGGGGACGACCTCCACCTCCAGGCCGTGTTCCGGGGCGCGCAGGGTGCGGACGACGCCGAAGAATCCGGGGTCCCCGTCGGCGAGGACGACGGCGGTGCCGCGGTGGCCGGCGATGCGGCGGGCGGCGAGGTGGAGGCTGCCGAGGCGGATGCGTTCCGCGGTGGGCGGGACCTCGGGGAGCGCGAGGTGGTGGGCGGCGCCGGCCACGAGGGTGGCGGCGGCGAGCGCGGACCGGGCGGCCGCGGTCAGGGGGGAACCGTCCCAGCCGATCACCGTGACCCGGTCGGCCATCGTCGTCAGTCTCCTGGGGTGGGGGCGGGCGAGCTTCGTCGGGGGGCGCGCATCGTGAGACTACCTGGTCATCGGGTCAGTTCCAGTCGGCGGCGACGGCGTAGCCGGTGGCGTCGGCGGGCCGGCCGAAGGCGTATCCGGAGTCCCGGGCCGGGTATCCGCGGGTGCCGTCGTAGCCGCTGTAGCCGTCGTAGCCCTCGTACTCCTCGGCCTCGTCGAGGTCCTCGGGGACCAGGCTCCAGACGATGAGGTCGGTGCGGGTCTCGGTCCAGCCGCCGTCGGCCGCCTGGGTGCGCACTATCCACGCGTTGCGCAGGACGCCTTCGCTGATGCAACCGATCTTCTGGGCGACCTGCTGGGAGGCGGTGTTGTCGGCGGCGGTGCGGATTTCGACGCGTTCGAAGCCCTGGTCGCGGAAGAGCCACTGGGCGACGGCGAGTACGGACTCGCTGGCGTAGCCCTCGCCCCGGGCCCAGGGGGCGGTGACGTATCCGACCTCGGTGGTGCGGGTGCGCCAGTCGGTGTTCTGGAGGTGGACGATGCCGACGAGGCGCTGGGTGAGGAACTCGGTGACGGCGAGGACGATGCCCCGGCCGTCGGTGCGTTCCGCGTGGGACTGCCGGGTGGCCCAGCCGTGGGCGTCGGCGTGGGTGTAGGGGTGCGGTACCCGGGTCCAGGCGGTGACGTGCTCGTCGTTCATCATCTCGGCGAGCGCCGTGACGTCGTCCTCCTCGAAGGCGCGCAGCACCAGCCGGTCCGTGCTGATGGTGACGTCCGGGAAGGTGGTAGTCATGCGCAGCTCCATGCCTGAGACCGTGGTGCGACCGTGGTGCGGGACCGTTCGAGGGGGACCGTCGTGCGGGTCGTAGGCCACAGCATGCAGCATCGGCCGGGTGATGTGCAGGGCCGGGCTGCCCGGATGCGGGCAGCCCGCGGCCCCGCGTCCCCCGGAGGGGGCGCGGGGCCGGGAATCCGGCGTCTACCAGGCGGTATTCGTCAGGAAGCGGCCGGGGCACCGAAGGCGGGGATGACCGAGCCCTGGTACTTGTCCTGGATGAACTTCTTGACCTCGTCGGAGTTCAGGAGCTTGGCGAGCTTCTGGACGCGCGGGTCGCTCTGCTTGCCGTCCTTGACCGCGAGGAAGTTGGCGTACGGGTTGCCCTCGGCCTTCTCCAGGATCAGGGCGTCCTTGGCCGGGGAGAGGTCGGCCTCGATGGCGTAGTTGCCGTTGATGACGGCGGCGTCCACGTCGTTCAGGGCGCGCGGGACCGTGGCGGCCTCCAGCTCCTTGAACTCCAGGCCCTTCTTGTCGGTGATGTCGGAGAGCTTGGCGTTGGTGCCGACGCCGTCCTTGAGGGTGATCAGCTTGTTCGCGGCGAGCAGCTGGAGCGCGCGGCCCTCGTTGGTGGTGTCGTTGGGGACGGCGACGGTCTGGCCGGCCTTGATGTCGGAGAGGGCCTTGACCTTCTTGGAGTAGAGGCCGAGGGGCTCCAGGTGCACGTTCACGACGGGCACGATGTGGGTGCCGTTCTTCTTGTTGAAGTCGTCGAGGTACGGCTTGTGCTGGAAGTAGTTGCCGTCGACCTGGCCCTGCTCGGTGGCGGTGTTGGGCAGGACGTAGTCCGTGAACTCCTTCACCTCCAGCTTGAGGCCTTCCTTGGCGGCGAGGTTGTCCTTGACGAACTTCAGGATGTCGGCGTGCGGGGTCGGGGACGCCGCGATGACGAGGGGCTTGCTCTCGTCGACCTTGCCGCCGTCGGCCTTGGCCGTGGACGGGTCCGAGGAGCTGCCGCAGGCGGTGAGGCCGAGGGCGAGCGCGGCGGAGGCGGCGGCGAAGGCGGTGAGCTTGACGTTCTTACGCACGAAGAGTGCCTTTCTTGCGGTACGGGTCCGGGTGGGGACCCGCTGGTGGTGGCCCAAGCACGACAAGTGCGGGCTTTCTTGGGGTGGGGAAGGTTCAGGCGGTCCGGCCGCGGCGGGCGAGGACGCGGACCACGCCGTCGCCGATCAGCTGGATCACCGTGACGAGGGCGATCAGCACGACGACGGTGGCGACCATGAAGCCGGTCTCGAAGCGCTGGAAGCCGTACGTGATGGCCTTGGAGCCGAGTCCCTCGCCACCGACCGCGCCGGCCATGGCCGAGTAGCCGACCAGGGTGATCACGGTGGTGGTGACGGCGGCGACCAGCGAGGGCAGGGACTGCGGGAGCAGCACCTTGCCGACGAGGGTGGGGATGCCGCCGCCCATGGACTCCACGGCCTCGATCAGGCCGTGGTCGACCTCGCGGACGGCCGTCTCGACGAGGCGGGCGAAGAAGGGGATGGCGCCGATGGCGAGCGGGACGATCATCGCGGTGGGGCCGATGAAGGTGCCGACGACGGCGGTCGTGACCGGGATCAGGGCGATCAGCAGGATGATGAAGGGCAGCGAGCGGCCCACGTTCACTATCGCGCCGAGCACCTTGTTGAGCGGCCGGTTCTGCAGGAGGCCGCCCTTGTCGGTGAGGACGAGGAGGATGCCGACGGGCAGTCCGCCGAGGACGGTGACCAGGGTGGACCACAGCACCATGTACAGGGTGTCGTAGGTGCCCTGGGTGAGCAGGGGCTGCATCTCGGACCAGGTCACTTGGCACCATCCTTGACCAGTGCGGCCAGTTCGTCGTCGATCTCGTCGGCCGCGGCGTCGTCGACCACGTCCACTTGGAGGCCCTGCTCGCGCAGGAAGCCGACGGGCACGACGTTGTCCTCGTAGCGGCCGGGCAGTTCGATGCGCATCCGGCCGATCTGGCGGCCGGCGACGGTGT
Organism: Streptomyces sp. AB3(2024); assembly: GCF_041862025.1. Taxonomy (NCBI): domain Bacteria; kingdom Bacillati; phylum Actinomycetota; class Actinomycetes; order Kitasatosporales; family Streptomycetaceae; genus Streptomyces; species Streptomyces sp. AB3(2024). The sequence goes on along the minus strand of NZ_JBGWAB010000212.1, from coordinate 3,198 downwards.
CCATCGCGGCCCCGAGGATCGAGATGTCGATGTTGTACGTGCGCGACAGCTGGGAGATGACCGGCTGGGTGGCGGCCTCTCCGTGGAAGGTGACGTCGACGACGGTGCGGTCGGGGCCGGTGGCGGCGCCGCCGACCGGGAAGAGTTCGGCGGCGAGCTCGGAGCCGGGGGTGGCGAGCAGTTCCGCTACGGTGCCCGATTCGATGATCCGGCCCCGCTTCATCAGCGCGGCGGAGTCGCAGACCGCCTTGACCACGTCCATCTCGTGGGTGATGAGCAGGACGGTCAGGCCGAGCTGGCGGTTGAGGTCGCGCAGCAGCTGCAGGATCGAGCGGGTGGTCTCGGGGTCCAGGGCGCTGGTGGCCTCGTCGGAGAGCAGCACCTTGGGGTCGCCGGCCAGGGCGCGGGCGATGCCGACGCGCTGCTTCTGGCCGCCGGAGAGCTGGGTGGGGTAGGCCTTGGCCTTGTCGGCGAGGCCGACGAGGTCGAGGAGTTCCAGGGCCTTGCGCGAGCGCTCGCGGCCGGAGACGCCGAGGATCTCCAGGGGCAGCTCGATGTTGGCCTGCACGGTGCGCGAGGACAGCAGGTTGAAGTGCTGGAACACCATGCCGATGCGGCTGCGGGCCTCGCGCAGTTCCTTGCCGGCGCGGCGGCCGCGGCCGGCCAGCGCGGTGAGGTCGACGCCGTCGACGGTGACCGTGCCGGTGGTGGGGCGCTCCAGCAGGTTCACGCAGCGGATCAGGGAGGACTTGCCGGCCCCGCTCTGGCCGATGACTCCGTATACCTCGCCCTCGCGGACGTGCAGGTCGACGCCGTCCAGGGCGGTGACCTCACGGCCACGGGACTGGTAGACCTTCGTGAGGCCCGATGTGGTGATCACAGGAATTCCGTCGCTGTCGAGTGCACGGCGTGCGGGTGCCGTGCACGGGGCAAACATCTGGGGACGCGTTACGGGTCGAACCGTCGGAAAGGGGATGACGTCGACGCGTGCGCGGGGCAGGAGCGGTCCGTACGGCCCGTCAGGTGGTGACGGCTGCGGCGGAACGGCTCGGCCGGTCTCGCTTCGGGGCGCGAGACTGCAGGAAGAGGGGCCCTCAGAAGGCGCGCATTCGACACATACAACGAGCACCGGGCGTCATCGTCGCCTCGGTCGCAAGGGTGCGGTTGCTCGTCGTGGTCATGGGCCCCAGTAAAGCAGACATGGCGACTCATCGATCCACGATGTCCGCATAGCGGACGGATTCCGGCCGCATTGCGGACAACATCGGTCACCCCCGATCCTCCGTCTCAAGCGACGCTCCGGTGCTCCCGACCAGTGCGGACACGGCCGGGAGGTCCCTGACGGCCATGTCCGCGGCGGGTCCGGCGGCGGGGTGCGCTGTGGTCAAGGCCACGGTCAGGGTCCCGGGCGAGGGGCGAGCGCACCGGGTCCCGCGGCCCGTAATACCCTCGCTGCATGCTCGACGCCCTGACGGCCGCCATCGGTGTGGCCGCCCTCGCCCTCGCCGCCTGGTGCGGTCACGCCGTGTGGCGGGACCAGCCGACCAAGGACTGGCATTTCATCGGCATGGCCGTGGTGACCCTCCTGGTCCTGGCCCAGCTGGTGGTCGGCCTGGTGCAGCTGGCCCGGGGCGAGAAGCCCGCACAGGGCACGGTGCTCTTCGTCGCCTATCTGGTGGGCGCCTTCGCGGCGGTCCCGGCCGCCGGGATGCTCTCGCTGAGCGAACGGACCAAATGGGGTTCGGTGACGGTGGCCGCGGGCGCGGTCGTCCTCGCCGTCCTCGAAGTACGGCTCTACGACATCTGGGGAACCGCCGGTGCCTGACGACACGAAGACCGCGACGGCGGGGGCCTCCGGGACCACCGGGCGCAAGCGGCTGGTCTCCGGGCCGGGACTGCTGCTGGTGTGGCTCTACGGGGTGATGGTGGTCGGTGCGGTCTCGCGCTCGGCCTACCAGATCTCCACCGAGTTCGACCGGGCCCCGCTGGCGTACGCGCTGTCCGGGGCCGCGGCGCTGGCCTACGCCTTCATCACGTACTCGCTGGTGCGCGGCGGGGAGAAGGCCCGCAAGGCGGCGCTGGTCTGCTGCGCGGCCGAACTGGCGGGCGTGCTGGCCGTCGGCACCTGGACCCTGGTGCGGCCCGAGTCCTTCCCCGACGCCACCGTGTGGTCGGACTTCGGGATGGGCTACCTGTTCATCCCCGTGATCCTGCCGGTGACCGGGATGATCTGGCTCCGCTCGAAGCGCTGACCCCTCGGCCCGGCCCGCCCGACCAGGCCGGCCGACCGGTGGCGGCCGGGCGCCGCGCGGAACGCCCGGCCGGTACCTACGCGCTGACGGCGAAGTCGGTGGCCTCCGCGGCCTCCTTCTCCAGGATCACCAGGTGCACGCCGTCGGAGGCGGTGCGGTTGCCGACCTGCGCGTAACCGGCCTTGCGGTACAGGCGCAGGTTCGACTCGCTCTTGACGCCCGTGTGCAGGCGGAAGCGGGTCGCGGCGCCGTGGCCCGCGAGGGCCTCCTCGACTCCGCGCAGCAGGCGCGCGCCCAGTCCGTGGCCCTGCAGGCGCGGGTGCACGCACAGCTTGGCGATGCTCGCGGTGCCGTCCTCGCCGATGCTGCCGCGCACCGTGCCCACCACCTCGTCACCCAGCCGGGCCACCAGGACGGTGTCCGAGGCGAGCTCCGCCTTCAGGGAGTCCAGGGACTGGGTGAGCGGCTGGATGAGGTAGTTGCCGTACAGCTCGGCCTCCCGCTGGAACGCCAGGTACTGCAGCTTGAAAATCTGCTCGGCGTCCTCGGCGGCCGCCGAGGAAATGGTCACGCTCATGCCCATGTGCGCATGCCTCCCGCTCACCTGGTGGCTCTCCGGTCTACCGCTCCTTTCCCCACGGGCCAGGAGCCGCAACCTCTGCAGCGAGCATTCTGCGCAGACATCCCAGGCAACGGGAACGGACCGGTCCTAAACTTCCTTGTGAGATACCCAACTCTCCTGCGATTTCACGGTAAGTGAGGTCTCTGGGCGAGAGAAGTGCCCCTATGAGCTGGGGACAACGTCCGGGCAATCGGGCGACCGCCGATCGGAGGGCCCGGTTCTCCTCCCCGTGCAGCAGGGCGTCCTCGGGCTCGCCCGCCGCGGCGGCGGGCGTGGGCGCGGCCCCGTAGGGGACCTCGCGCCGGGCCCGCCTGCGGGCGAGCC
>NZ_JBGWAB010000211.1:0-8437 GCF_041862025.1 Streptomyces sp. AB3(2024) | reverse complement strand
GGTGTGTTCGGCGGCGCGGGCCAGGCCAACTACGCCGCTGCCAACACCTTCCTGGACGCCCTCGCCGCCCACCGCCGGGCCCACGGCCTGGCCGCGACCTCCCTCGCCTGGAGTCTGTGGACCGGTGTCGGCGGCATGGGCGGCGACCTCGCCGAGGGCGACCGCGAGCGCATCAACCGCGGGGGCATCGGCGTCCTGTCGCCGGAGACGGGCCTCGCCCTCTTCGACGCGGCCCGCCGCACGGCCGAACCGCTGCTCGTGCCCGTCCCGCTCGACCTGGCCGCCCTCCGCGCGCAGGCCCGGAGCGGAATGGTTCCCCACCTGCTGCGCGGGCTGGTCCGCGTACCGGCCCGCCGGGCCGCGGGTGGAGCGGGTGCCACGGCCGACGGGTCCGCGCTGCGCACCCGGCTGGTGGCGCTGCCGGCGGCCGAGCGCGAACAGGTGCTGCTGGACCTGGTCCGGGCCGAGGTGGCCGCCGTACTCGGGCACGCCTCGACCGACGAGGTGCCGGCCGACCGGGCGTTCAAGGAGCTCGGCTTCGACTCCCTGACCTCCGTCGAGCTGCGCAACCGCCTCGGCGCCGCCACCGGCGAGCGGCTGCCCGCCACGCTGGTCTTCGACTACCCGACGCCGAACGCCCTCGCCGCCTACCTGCGCACCGAAGTCCTCGCGCTGGCCGGGGACGGGGAGCCGGCCGACGCCGCTGCATCCCTGCCGGCCACCCCGGGCGCCTCGTTCCAGGACGACCCGATCGCGATCGTCGGCATGAGCTGCCGCTACCCCGGAGGGGTCGAGACCCCCGAGGACCTGTGGCGCCTGGTGCTCGGTGGCGTCGACGCCATCTCGGAGTTCCCGCAGGGCCGTGGCTGGGACCTGGAGTCGCTGTACGACCCGGACCCGGACGGCAAGGGCACCAGCTACACCCGCTCGGGCGGCTTCCTCCACGACGCGGGCCGCTTCGACCCGGCGTTCTTCGGGATCTCGCCGCGCGAGGCCGTCGCGATGGACCCGCAGCAGCGGCTGCTGCTGGAGACCTCCTGGGAGGCCTTCGAGCGGGCCGGGATCGACCCGGCCTCCATGCGAGGCAGCCGCACCGGCGTGTTCGCGGGCATCATGTACCACGACTACGCCACCCGGATCACGTCCGTGCCCGACGGCGTAGAGGGCTACCTCGGCACCGGCAACTCCGGCAGCATCGCCTCCGGCCGCGTCTCGTACGCGTTCGGCCTGGAGGGCCCGGCGGTCACCGTCGACACCGCGTGCTCCTCCTCCCTCGTCGCCCTGCACTGGGCGATCCAGGCCCTGCGCAACGGCGAGTGCTCGATGGCACTGGCCGGCGGTGTCACGGTCATGTCCACGCCCGGCACCTTCACCGAGTTCAGCCGCCAGCGCGGCCTGGCCGCCGACGGCCGCATCAAGTCCTTCGCCGCCGCCGCCGACGGCACCAGCTGGGCCGAGGGCGCGGGCATGCTGCTCGTGGAGCGCCTGTCCGACGCCCGCCGCAACGGGCACCCTGTGCTCGCGGTGGTCCGCGGCTCGGCGATCAACCAGGACGGCGCCTCCAACGGCCTGACCGCCCCCAACGGCCCCTCGCAGCAGCGCGTCATCCGCCAGGCCCTCGCCTCCGGCGGACTGACCAGCGACCTGATCGACGTGGTCGAGGCGCACGGCACCGGTACGACCCTCGGTGACCCGATCGAGGCGCAGGCCCTGCTGGCCACCTACGGCCGGGAGCGCGCGGCGGACGAGCCGCTGCTGCTGGGCTCGATCAAGTCCAACATGGGCCACACGCAGGCCGCCGCCGGTGTCGCCGGCGTGATCAAGATGATCATGGCGATGCGGCACGGCGTCCTGCCCAAGACCCTGCACGTGGACGAGCCCACCCCGCACGTGGACTGGGAGGACGGCGCCGTCGCCCTGCTGACGGAGGCCATGCCGTGGCCGGAGACCGGGCGCCCGCGCCGGGCCGGCGTGTCCTCGTTCGGCATCAGCGGCACCAACGCCCACACCATCATCGAGCAGGCCCCGGACGAGGTCGGGGCGAGCGCGCCCGCGGCCGTGACGGCGCCCGTCCTGCCCTACGTACTGTCCGCGAAGTCGGCGGACGCCCTGCGCGGCCAGGCGGCCCGCCTGCGCACGCACCTGGAGGACGCCCCCGCGTCGTCCGCGTCGGACGTGGCCCTCTCGCTGGCCACGCGCCGTGCCAGGTTCGACCACCGAGCGGTGGTCGTGGCGGAGGGCCGGGAGGAACTGCTGCGCGGCCTGGCCGCGCTGGCGGACGGCGACGTGTCCGCTGCCGGGGTCACGAGCGGCACCGTGGGCGCCGCCGGAGCCGGGAAGCAGGCCTTCCTGTTCACGGGTCAGGGCAGCCAGCGCCTCGGGATGGGGCGCGAACTGTACGAGGCCTTCCCGGTGTTCGCGGAGGCGCTGGACGCGGTGTGCGAGCGGCTGGAACTCCCGCTGAAGGAAGCGCTGTTCGGTACGGATGCCGCCCTGCTGGACCGTACGGAGTTCACGCAGCCGGCGTTGTTCGCGGTGGAGGTCGCGCTCTTCAGGCTCCTGGAGAGCTGGGGTCTGAAGCCGGACTTCGTGTCCGGGCATTCGATCGGTGAGATCGCCGCCGCGCACGTGGCGGGGGTCCTGTCGCTGGACGACGCGTGCACGCTCGTGTCCGCCCGCGGCCGGCTGATGCAGGCCCTGCCGGCCGGTGGCGTGATGATCGCGGTGCAGGCTGCGGAGGACGAGGTCCTGCCGTTGCTGACCGGCCGAGTCAGCATCGCTGCCGTCAACGGCCCGACCTCGGTCGTGATCGCCGGTGACGAGGACGCCGCGACCGCCATCGTGGCGGCCTTCCCCGACCGGAAGTCCAAGCGGCTGACGGTGAGCCACGCCTTCCACTCGCCGCACATGGACGGCATGCTGGCCGACTTCCGCAAGGTCGCCGAAGACCTGGCGTACGCCGCCCCGCGCATCCCGGTCGTCTCCAACCTGACCGGCGCCCTCGTCACCGACGAGATGGGCTCGGCGGACTTCTGGGTGCGGCACGTCCGCGAGGCGGTCCGCTTCCTGGACGGCATCCGTACCCTGGAAGCCGCCGGGGTCACCACGTACCTCGAACTCGGCCCCGACGGAGTCCTCTCCGCCCTCGCCCAGGACTGCCTGACCCAGGACGGCGCGGCTCGCTTCGCGCCCGCCCTGCGGTCCGGCCGCCCCGAGGCCGAGACGCTGAACACTGCCCTCGCCCTCGCCCACACCCACGGCGCGGCCGTCGACTGGGAGGCCTACTTCGCCCCGACCGGCTCCCGCGCGACCGAACTGCCCACGTACGCCTTCCAGCGCGACTGGTACTGGCTCGACTCGGCCGCCGGCGCCCAGCACGCCCCGGGCGACGCCGCCGGCTTCGGACTCGGCACGACGGACCACCCGCTGCTCGGCGCGGCCGTCGAACTGCCCGACTCGGACGGGTTCCTGTTCACCGGCCGGCTCTCCACGGCCACCCACGCGTGGCTCGCGGACCACGCCGTCCTGGGCTCGGTCCTGCTGCCCGGCACGGCCTTCGTGGAACTGGCCGTCCGGGCCGGCGACCAGGTCGGCTGCGACGTCCTGGAGGAACTGACCCTGCAGGCGCCGCTCGTGCTCCCCGAGCGCGGCGGAGTCCAGCTGCGGCTCTCCCTCGCCGGCGCCGACGAGACCGGCCGCCGCGCCCTGTCCCTGTATTCCCGCGACGAGGAGAGCCCCGCCGACGAGCCGTGGACGCGGCACGCCACCGGCGTCCTCGCCACCGGTGACGCCCCGGCCCCGACGGCCGACCTCACGGCCTGGCCGCCGGCCGGAGCCGAACCGGTCGACATCGGCGGCCTCTACGACGGCCTCGCCGCAGCCGGGTTCGACTACGGCCCGGCCTTCCAGGGCCTGCGCTCGGCCTGGCTCCACGGCGACGCCGTCTACGCCGAGGTGAGCCTCGACGAGGAGACCGCCGCAACGGCCGACTGGTTCGGCCTGCACCCGGCCCTCCTCGACGCCACCCTCCACGCGGCGGGACTCGGCGCACTCGTCGAGAACACCGGACAGGGGCGCCTGCCCTTCGCCTGGAGCGGCGTACGCCTCCACGCGGCCGGCGCCGCCGCCGTGCGGGTCCGCCTGGCCCCGGCCGGGCGCGACGCCGTGTCGCTGGAGCTCGCCGACCCGGCGGGCGCACCGGTCGCCTCGGTGGCGTCGCTCGCGCTGCGGGCCGTCTCGCCCGAGCAGATCGGCGCGGCCCGCGGCGCACGCCCCGAGTCGCTGTTCCAGGTCGAGTGGACGGCGCTCCAGCCGGCCTCGGTGCCCGCGGCCGAGCAGCGCCCCTGGGCCCTGCTCGCCGACGGCCACCCCGGGCTCGACACCGTGGGCGTGCGCTACGCGGCCCACACCGGCCTCGCGGACCTCGCGGACCTCGCCGCTCCGGCTCTGGTCTGCGTACCGCTGACCGTTCCGGCCGATCCGCAGGACGTGGCGGGCTCGGTGCACGCCGAGACCAGCCGGGTGCTGGAACTGGTGCGGGAGTGGCTGGCCGAGGACCGGTTCGCGGACTCGCGCCTGCTGGTCCTGACCCGGGGCGCGGTGGCCGCCGCGCCGGGCGAGGACGTCGCGGACCTGGTCCACGCTCCGGCGTGGGGCCTGCTGCGCTCGGCGCAGTCGGAGAACCCCGGCCGCATCGTGCTGGCCGACACGGACGGGACCGACGCCTCCTACCGGGTCCTGCCCGCGGTGCTGGCGTCGGGTGAGTCCGAGGTGGCGGTGCGCGGTGGTTCGGTGCTGGTGCCGAGGCTGGCGCGGGCTGTGGTCGCGGCTGATGCGGCTCCTGGGTGGGATGCCGGGGGCACGGTCCTGGTCACGGGTGCGAGCGGTTCGCTGGGTGGCTTGTTCGCCCGGCATCTGGTGGCCGAGCACGGGGTGCGTCACCTGCTGTTGGTGAGCCGTCGTGGTGAGGCGGCTTCGGGTGCCGTGGAGCTGTCGGCGGAGCTGGCGGAGCTGGGCGCCGAGGTGGCGTGGGCGGCCTGTGACGTGGCTGACCGGGAGGCGCTGGCTGCCGTGCTGGCGGGGATTCCGGCCGAGCGTCCGTTGTCGGCGGTCGTGCACACGGCCGGTGTTCTGGATGACGGGGTGCTGGGTTCCCTGACGGCGGAGCGGTTGTCGGCGGTGCTGCGTCCGAAGGTGGACGCGGCGTGGAACCTGCACGAGCTGACCGCCGGTCTCGGCCTGTCCGCGTTCGTCCTGTTCTCCTCCGCCGCGGGTGTGTTCGGCGGCGCGGGCCAGGCCAACTACGCCGCTGCCAACACCTTCCTGGACGCCCTCGCCGCCCACCGCCGGGCCCAGGGCCTGGCCGCGACCTCCCTCGCCTGGGGCCTGTGGGCCGAAGTGGGCGGCATGGGCGGCGCCCTGAACAGCGAGGAGGTCTCCCGTCTGGGCCGGGGCGGAGTGAACGCCCTGACCGCGGCCGAGGGCCTGACCCTGTTCGACGCCGCGTCGGCCACCGAACGCCCGCTGCTGGTACCGGTCAAGCTGGACCTGGCCGCCCTGCGCGCCCAGGCGGGCAGCGGAATGCTCCCGCCGCTGCTCTCCGGCCTCGTCCGCACCCCGGCCCGCCGGACCGCCGGCGGCGCCACCGCCCCCGGCACGGACGGCGGAGCGGAACTGCGCGAACGCCTCTCCGGGCTCGCGCCGGCCGCACGGGACGAAGCCCTGCTGGAGCTGGTCTGCGCGTACGTCGCGGGAGTCCTCGGCTTCGCCGGGCCCGAAGCGGTCGACCCGGCACGGTCGTTCAACGAGGTCGGCTTCGACTCGCTGACCGCCGTCGAACTGCGCAATCGCCTCGGCGCCGCCACCGGCGTACGCCTCCCCGCCACCCTCGTCTTCGACTACCCGACGCCGACGGCACTGGTGGAGTACCTGCGCGACGAGCTCTGGCAGGACGGCGCGGCAGCCGTACCCCCGCTGCTCGCCGAACTGGAACGCCTGGAGAAGACGCTCGTCACCTCGACGCCCGACTCCGCGGGTCGCGACCGCATCACCGAGCGGCTCCAGGCCCTGCTCACCGCCTGGAACACGGCCGGGGACGAGGCGGCGGCCGCCGCCGACCCGGACGGGGCCCAGGTGGCCGCAGCCCTGGAGAGCGCGACCGACGACGACCTCTTCGACTTCATCGGCAAGGAGTTCGGCATCTCATGACGCGGCAGCTCCGCCCCACCCCTTCCCACCACTTTGACTTTCTGGCTTCCGTACGAGGGATGCACGCATGAACGAGGAAAAGCTCCGGTACTTCCTGAAGCGGGTAACGGCCGATCTCCACGAGACGCGCCGCCGCCTCCAGGAGGTCGAGTCGGAGGAGCAGGAGCCGATCGCGATCATCGGAATGAGCTGCCGCTACCCGGGAGACGTCGAGTCCCCCGAGGACCTGTGGCGGCTGGTGTCCGAGGAGACCGACGCGATCTCGGCCTTCCCGACGGACCGGGGCTGGGACACGGGGAGCCTGTTCGACGAGGACCCCGACGGGCGGGGCACGAGCTACGTGCGCGAAGGCGGCTTCCTGCACTCCGCCAACCGCTTCGAGCCGGAGTTCTTCGGCATCTCACCCCGTGAATCCGTGGCGATGGACCCGCAGCAGCGGCTGCTGCTGGAAATCGCCTGGGAGGCCTTCGAACGCGCCGGCATCGACCCCACCTCGGTGCGCGGCAGCCGCACCGGCGTCTTCACCGGCGTCATGTACCACGACTACGCCTCGCGGCTGCGCGCCGTACCGCCGGAGGTCGAGGGCTACCTCGGCACCGGCGGCTCCAGCAGCATCGCCTCCGGCCGCGTCTCGTACACGTTCGGCCTGGAGGGCCCGGCGCTCACCGTCGACACCGCCTGCTCCTCCTCCCTCGTCACGCTCCACCTGGCCATGCAGGCGCTGCGCAAGGGCGAGTGCTCGCTCGCCCTCGCGGGCGGCGTCACCGTCATGCCGACGCCCGGCACCTTCACCGAGTTCAGCCGCCAGCGCGGCCTGTCCTTCGACGGACGCTGCAAGTCCTTCGCGGACGCCGCCGACGGCACCGGCTGGGGCGAGGGCGCGGGCCTGCTCCTCGTGGAACGCCTCTCCGACGCCCGTCGCAACGGCCACCGCGTGCTCGCGGTGGTCCGCGGCTCGGCGGTCAACCAGGACGGCGCCTCCAACGGCCTCACGGCCCCCAACGGCCCGTCCCAGCAGCGCGTCATCCGCCAGGCCCTGGCCGACGCCCGGCTGACGGCCGCCGACGTCGACGTGGTCGAGGCGCACGGCACCGGCACCACCCTCGGCGACCCCATCGAGGCGCAGGCCCTGCTGGCCACGTACGGCCGGGAGCACACTGAGGACCGCCCGCTGTGGCTGGGCTCCGTGAAGTCCAACATCGGACACACGCAGGCCGCCGCCGGCGTGGCCGGCGTCATCAAGATGGTCATGGCGATCCGCCACGGCCGGATCCCGAAGTCCCTCCACGTGGACGAGCCCTCGACCAAGGTCGACTGGGCCGCGGGCGCCGTGTCGCTGCTGCGCACCACCGTGGACTGGCCGGACACCGGTCGCCCGCGCCGCGCGGCCGTCTCCTCGTTCGGCATCAGCGGCACGAACGCGCACACCATCATCGAGCAGGCCCCCACCGAGGTCCCCGCCGACGCGGCGGCGACCGACGTGGCCGGGACCGAGTCGGAGACCGGGACCGGGACCGAGACCGTCGAGACGGCGGCCCCGCAGCGCCGCACCGTCGTACCGCCCGTACTGCCGTGGCCCGTCTCGGCCCGTACGGAAGCCGCCCTGCGCGCCCAGGCCGAACGCCTGCTCACCCACCTGCGCGCCCACCCCGACCAGTCGGCGGCGGACATCAGCCGCTCCCTGGCCACCGGCCGCGCCGCCCTCGAACACCGCGCCGTCATCGTGGCCGGCGACCGCGACCGCGCCCTGGCCGACCTGGCGGCACTGGCCTCCGAGGAGGAGACCGCCGCGACGCGCGTCGTCCGGGGCGAGGCCGGAGCACGCGGCAAGACCGCCTTCCTGTTCACGGGTCAGGGCAGCCAGCGCCTGGGGATGGGACGTGAGCTGTACGACGCCTTCCCGGTGTTCGAGGAGGCGCTGGACGCGGTGTGCGAGCGGCTGGAACTTCCGCTGAAGGAGGTTCTGTTCGGCGCGGACGCCGGTCTCCTGGACGAGACGCGCTACACCCAGCCGGCGTTGTTCGCGGTGGAGGTGGCGCTGTTCCGGCTGCTGGAGTCGTGGGGTGTGGAGCCGGACTTCGTGTCCGGGCATTCGATCGGTGAGATCGCTGCCGCGCATGTGGCGGGGGTGTTGTCGCTGGACGATGCGTGCGTGTTGGTGGCCGCCCGCGGGCGGTTGATGCAGGCGCTGCCTTCGGGTGGGGTGATGATCGCGCTGGAGGCTGCGGAG
>NZ_JBGWAB010000210.1:0-8541 GCF_041862025.1 Streptomyces sp. AB3(2024) | reverse complement strand
CGCGGGCCCGCCGCCGCCCCCGCCCCCACCGCCCCCAAGCCCCGCGCCCGCCGGCCCGCGCCGGGCGCACCCCGGCCGGCGCCTGGGCGTACGTTCGACATGGCGCCCCTGTGCGCGGCGGCCCGCGGGAGGGTCGACCCCTCCATCGTCGCCCTGTGTCACTGACGCCCGGGGCGTCACCGACGGCGCGTCAGACCCGGTCCGGGCCAACCTTCCGGGCCACCGGTCCGGACCAGGTGCCCGGTAGCGGCGGCAAATTGAGTGGATGCTCCTGCTCCGGATACCTAGAGTGACCGCACGACCCGTCACCCGCCAGGAGCCCGATCATGCGCACGCACTACCCCCGTACGGCGCACCTGCCGTGGTCCCCGGGTGCCACGCCGGACGACGTGCGCGCGAGCGGGCCGTCGGCACTGGCCGGGCGGGAGGTGGTCGTCACCGAGAAGCTCGACGGGGAGAACACCACCCTCTACCGGGACGGCCTCCACGCCCGCTCCCTCGACTCGGGACACCACCCGTCCCGCGCCTGGGTCAAGGGTCTCCAGGGCCGGATCGGCTCCGGCATACCGGAGGGCCGGCGGGTGTGCGGGGAGAACCTCTACGCCCGCCATTCGCTCGCCTACGAGGAACTCGACAGCTGGTTCTACGGGTTCTCCGTGTGGGACGGCGACCACTGCCTCGACTGGGACCCGACCGTGCGCTTCCTGCGGCGGCTCGGCGTTCCCACGCCGCGCGTGCTCTGGCGGGGCGTCTACGACGAGCGGGCGCTGCGCCGGCTGCGGATCGACACCACCCGCCAGGAGGGCTACGTCGTCCGCACGACGGCGGGCTTCCGGCGCGAGGACTTCGGCCGCTCCGTGGCCAAGTGGGTCCGCGGCGGCCACGTGCGGACCGACACCCACTGGATGTGCGCACCCGTCGTCCCGAACGGGCTCGGCGCGAACGCCCCGCTGTGGGCTGTCCGTTCGGGCTCCGAGCCGGACGCGGCCGGGCTGCTGGCCGCGGTCGGACCCGGCCCGGACCCGGAGGACGGGTCCGCAGCCGGGGCCGGGCGCGCCGTCGCCGAGGTCACCGCCCGGCTCGACGGCGCCGGCCGTACCGGGGACGCCCGGCTGGCCGGGGTCCTGGCCGCCGCGCTGCACCGCGAACCACGGGCCTCCCTCGGCTCGCGGCTCGCGGCGGGGCCGCTCGGGATGGCGGCCGCCCGGCGGGTGGCGGACCTCGTCGGGCTGTACCCGGCCCTGCGGCGGCCGTTCCCGGACGAGGAACGGCGGGCCGGGCTGGTCCGGATGGCGGCGGCGGCCGACCTCGGGGTGCTGCACGCGCTGGCGGCTGCGCTGCCGGGCGGCGATGACGACCCCGGAGCGCGGGAGTGCGTCGAGTGGTCCGCGCTCTGTGCCGAGGAGGCGGGGCTGCTCGCCCCCGACCCGCTGGACGGCCTGCGGACCGGGCTGCGGGAGGCCCTCGCCGGCCTGGACGGGGACGCCGTCGACCGCTGCTGGGCCGAGGCCCGCGAGGCCTACGGGCGGGGCGCGCTGTCGACCCCCGAGGAGGCGGTGGCGGCGACCTGGCGCTGGCGCGACGCCGGGTCCTTCCCGCGGCTGGTGCAGCTGTGCGGCCCCTCGGGCAGCGGGAAGAGCACGTTCGCCCGGAGCCTGCCGGGAGCCGGCGCGTACGTCAGCCTGGACGATCTGCGCTCCGCCCGTGGCGCGCGCGCCGACCAGCGGGCCAACCCGGAGGTGCTGCGCCAGGGGCTGGAGCGGCTGGACCGGGAGCTGGCCGCGGGCGGCACCGTGGTGTGGGACGCCACCTCCCTGACGGAACGGCAGCGAAGCCTCGCCGGTGCGGTCGCGCGGCGCCGCAACGCGCTGGTCACCCAGGTCGTGGTGCTGGTCGGGGAGCCCGAGCTGGTGCGGCGCAACTCCGTGCGCCCCCACCCCGTACCCGAAGCGGCGCTGGCGGCGCAGCTGCGCCGGTTCGCCCCTCCGTACCCCGGGGAGGCGCACCGCACCTGGTACGTGGGCGCGGGCGGCACGGTCGAGGACTCCGCGGGCGGGCGGGGACCCGCGTGCGGTGAAGGTGAAGGGGAGGGCGTCTGATGCGCACCAGTGAGCAGCTGTACCACCGGGTCCGCTGGGACCCCCGCTTCGACCCGGCGCGGTTCACCCTCGGTCTCCTCCAGCGCGGCGCGGCCCCCAAGCGGGTGCCGCTGCCCTCTTTCGTGCCGGGTGGGGACATCCCCTGGCACCGGGTGCTGTTCGTCGAGGCCGACGACGAGCTGGTGTGGGACCGGGCCACCGGGGTGGACCGGATCGACGAGACGCGGGCCGGGCGGGTGGGCGACGTCCGCGTGCTGGCGGCCCCGTTCTTCACCGCCCGGACCCCGCACGCGTGGGACCCGGCGGACGATGGTGGCTGGAGGCCGGCGGCGGCCGGACCCGCCGCGTGTCCCCCGGCTCGGGTGCGGCTGCTGACCTGGAACGTCCTGTGGGACCGGTACGACGCCCCGCACATCGCCACCGCGCGCCGCAGGCCGCAGCTGCTGGCCGCCCTGATGGCGGCCGACGCCGACGTGATCGCGCTCCAGGAGGTCGAACCGGCCCTGCTGGCCCTGCTGTTGGCCGAGCCGTGGGTGCGGGAGGGGTACTGGCTGGGCACCGATCCGGACGGTACGGACGTGGCCGACAACGGACTGCTGCTGCTGAGCCGGCTGCCGGTGCGGGAGGCCGGCGTGCACCGACTGGGCCGGCACAAGGCGGTCACCGCCGTCACCGTGGACACGGAGGGCGGCCCGCTGGTCGTCGCGGCGACGCACCTGAGCAGCGATCACTCCGAGAACGGGGCGGGCCGGCGGGAGGCCGAACTGGCACGGATCGCCGAGGGACTGGCCGTCGTCGACGGCGGCTTCGCGCTGCTCGGCGACTTCAACGACGGCCGGGCCGGGGACCAGGGGCCCGCGGCCGCTCTGGGGCTGCGGGACGCCTGGAGCGAGGTCCACGGCCCGGCGGACGACACCCCGACCTTCGACCCGGGGGTGAACCCGCTGGCCGCCCTGGGATCACTGTCGGGCCGGGCGGGCCGGCTGGACCGGATCCTGCTGCGGGCGGCCGGGGGCCTGCGGGTGCGGGCGGCCGCGCTGCGGGGCGACGTGCCGGGGCCGCAGGGGCTGTTCACCTCGGACCACTTCGGGGTGGAGGCCGCGGTGGAGTACGGGGCCGCGGACGCGGGAGCCGCGCTGAGCGGCGTACCGGTGACGGCGCGGACGGCGGTGGCGTGGCTGCCGCCGCACGACGCGGCCGTCGAGGAGCTGCGCCGGGCCCACGACCCGGGGGCCGACCGCTGGCCCACGCACGTGAACCTGCTGTTCGGCTTCGTGCCGGAGTCCTCCTTCGAGGAGGCCCTGCCGCTGCTGGCCGGTGCCGCGACCGCCACCCGGCCGTTCACGGCCCGGCTGGAGGGCGTGCACTCCTTCGGGCACCGGGAGGAGGCCGCGCTGTGGCTGGACCCGGCAGCGGGCACGGGCGGTGACGTCCCCTGGCAGGAGCTGCGCCGGGCCCTGCTGGACCGCTTCCCGGACTGCGCGGGCCGCGCGGACGGCTGGACCCCGCACCTGACGCTGGGCCGGAGCGGGGATCCGCGGCGGGCCGAACGGGAGTGGGCGGCCCGGCTCGGCGGTGGCGCCCCGGCGCGGGTGGGCTCCCTGGCCGTGCTGTCGCGGCGCGGGGACGGGCCCATGCGGGTACGGGCGACGGTGGCCCTCGGGACGGGCGAGGTGCGGTGGATCCGGGAGGCGGCGCCGGTCTCCCTCGCGGAGTCGGCGGAGCCGGGCGGGGCGGCGGAGGCCTCCGCGACGACGGGGACCGATCCGGCGGCCGGAGCCGCCGGGCGGGTCGGCGCGCGGATCGCGGCGGCCCTGCCGGAGGGGCTGGTGCGTACGGCCGGCTCCCGCCGGATGGGCTGCGCCCTGCCCGGTGCCGACCTGGACCTGGTGGCGGTGCTGCCGGGCGCGCCGGACATCGCCGGGGTACGGGCGCGGGTGGAGGCGGCCCTGCCGGAGGCCGAGAGGCTGCGGGAGGTGACCGGGGCCCGGGTGCCGGGGCTGCGGCTGCGGGCGTCCGGGCTGGACGTGGACCTGGTGGTGGTCGCCGCGGGTGCGCTGGAGCCGGCCCGGGCCGTGGAGCGCGGGACGGAGCTGGGCGAGGCGGCCGCGGTGGCGCTGAGCGCGCTCGGCGACGCGGACGCCGTACGGGAGGCGGTGGGCGCCGACCACGCCGCCTTCGCCCGGCTGGCGCGGGAGGTGAAGGCCTGGGCGCGGGCCCGGGGCCTGGACTCGGCGCCCTTCGGGGGGCTGCCGGGGCTCGCCTGGTCGGTGCTGGCCGCGCGGACCGTCCGGGACTGCGGGGAGCGTTCCGCGGGGGCGCTGCGGCGGGAGTTCTTCGGGACCTGGGCGGCCTGGGACTGGACGCGGCCGGTGGCCCTGGACCCCGGTGCCCCTCCCCTCCCCGGGCCGGACCCGGTCACCGTCCTCACGCCGTCCGCGCCGGTCCGCAGCTGCACCGGGCAGGTGGGTCCCGGGATGCGGGACCTCCTCGTACGGGAGCTGTACCGGGCGTGGGAGCTGCTGGAGGAGGATCCCGACGGGCCGGCCCGGCTGCTGTCGGCGCCGCCGCTGCACCGCAGGCACGCGGCGTGGGCGGTGGTGGACGTACGGGCCGACGCGCCGCGGGAGTTCGAGGAGCGGCTGGGCCGCACCCGGGGGCGGGTGCGCGCCCTGCTCGGCGCGCTCGCGGACGCCGGGGTCCCGGACGCGCACGCCTGGCCCCGTCCGTTCGAGCGGACCGGCACGCTGGCCCGGTACGCGATCGGCCTGGGCCCCGCGCCGCCGGACGCCCCGGCCCTCGCGGCACTCGCCGGCCCCTGGTCGGCCGGCCTCCCCGGCGTGAAGGTCACCCGGGCCGCGAACGGCGAGGTCCCCGGCCTCCACCACCCCGTCCGGGGTCGTCGTCTCCTGCCCTGATCTCCCGCCCCCGCCCGTACGGGCGGTCAGACCTCGATGACGATCTTGCCGGCGGTGTGGCCGGACTGGCTGAGGGCAAAGGCCGCCGCGAGGTCGGCGAGGGGGAAGGTCTCGGCGACCGTGACCGTGAGCTGTCCCGCGTCGGCGAGGGCCCCCAGGGCCATGAGGTCGACGCCCGCGGGGCGGACCCACATCCACTGGCCGCCCGCGCCCAGGACGGTGTGGTCGGCGATCGAGGCGTGCCGGCCGCCCTCGGCGAGGACGGCCAGGGTGACGTCGAGGACACCGCCGACGAAGTCCGCGACGACGCTGACGCCCTCGGGGGCGAGGTCCCGGACCCGCTCGGTCAGGCCGTCCCCGTAGGCGACGGGTTCGCAGCCCAGGGAGCGCAGCCGGTCGTGGTTGCGCGGGGAGGCGGTGCCGATGACCCGCGCGCCGAGCGCGCGGGCGATCTGCACGCCGAGGGATCCGACGCCGCCGGCCGCGCCGTGGACGAGGACGGTGTCGCCCTCGCCCGTGCCGAGCCGGGTCAGCAGCTGGTAGGCGGTGAGCCCGGCCAGGGGCAGGCCGGCCGCCTGCTTCCAGCTGAGGGAGAGGGGCTTGGGCGCGAGGGCCCGTACGGGGACGGTGACGTACTCGGCGAAGGTACCGCCGTGCACGTAGTCCTTGCGGGCGTAGGCGATGACCTCGTCCCCGGCCTCGAACTCGGGGGTGTCGATGCCCACGCGTTCGACCGTGCCGGCCACGTCCCAGCCCGGGACCACCGGATGGACCACGTCCATCAGGGCGTCGAGGCCGCCCGCCATGATCTTCCAGTCCACGGGGTTGACGGAGGCGCAGCGGACCCGGACGAGCACCTCGCCGGGGCCGACCTTGGGGACGGGCTGCCGGGTCTCGGAGAGCACCTCCGTCCCGCCGTAGGTGTCGTACGTCATCGCCCGCATGGTGGCCTGCGTGTCCTCCGGCATGTGCGCGCCCTCTCCGTGAGCCGTGAGCCATGATCCGTGATCCGGTGCCGTGATCGGGTGGAAGAGCCCCCTTGCCATCCCACCACGAAAGGCCGTGCCCGCCCCGGGAGGCGGGGCGGGCACGGCGCGGCGCATCGGGCCGCGGGCGGGCGCCGGGGCCGAGGTCCCGCTCCCCCCCTCGGCACCGGACCCGGCAGGGCACGGCACCTCACGGGGTCACTCGTACTCCGTGCCGCCCTTGCGCGTCAGGTACGCCGGGCTGACCGCCTTCGCGATGGCGCGCCCCCCGGTCACCGGGCTGTAGCGCTCCGCCGCCGGGCGGATCACGACGCCCTCGCGCAGGTGCAGGCCCCGGCCGGAGACGGTCTCGCGGCCGTTCGCCAGTTCCAGCACCTCCTCCAGCACGTACGGGCCCTCGAACAGCCGTGGCACCAGCGGCAGTTCGCCGTCGCCGAGTGCCCGCTCCGGGTCCAGCCAGCGCACCGTGCCATCGATCTCGGCGCAGACGTCGAAGACGGCGTAGCCGGGCGGCTCGTCGCAGGCGCCGCCGCGGGCCCCGTAGGCCAGGTCCTGCACCCCCGAGCCGTACACCTCGGCGAAGACCCCGACCCGGGTGGCGCCCAGCCGCGCGGCCAGCCGGGCCGCGACCCCGGCCACCCCGTGCCCGCGCACCGCACGCCAGTAGAGGTTGCGGTCGTCCTCCGTGAGCGCGAAGCCGCGGGAGCCGAACCCCTTGGAGGAGACCAGGACCCGCTCCCCGTCGACGACGTACGTCACGAGGCAGGCCGTGCCGTGGAGCTTCTCCGTGAGGACCACCGGCTCGCCCTCCTCGAAGATCCCCGGGTAGCGCCTCAGGTTCTCGATGTCCGTCCACGGCAGCAGGTCGGGGGCCGACTCGACCTCTCCGTCCATCGTCGTGGGTACGGGTGGCGACCATTTGACGATGCCGAGCAGTTGGGCGAAGTCGGTGCCCTCCTTCGCCGCCGACTCCAGGTCCACCCCGGCCAGCGCGCGGGGCCGGCAGACCAGGCCCTGTGAGAGCTCGCCGCGCAGCCGGACCGCCCGGACCCGGTCGTGGGAGCTTCCCGCGAGCCGTCCGGTCAGGCCCAGCTCCTCGATCAACGCGGCGGGCAGGACGGCCTGTTCGGGTATGTAGAGGGCGAAGTCGCCGCTGCGGTGGGCGCCCTTCGCCACGACGGCCCGGTAGAGGCCCACCTGGGCCAGTTCCAGGGCATCGGCGTTCGGGTGTCCGTGGACGGCGAGTTCCTCGACGGTGACGCGCAAGGTGGACAAGGTACGGCTCCTCTCGGGAGGTTCAGGACGTCCGGCCCACTGTCCGGTGGGCCTTTTGCGCTGGTCCAGCGAATATCGCGGTGTTAGCCTGCGCCGCGCGGGGGCCCGGCCCGCAGGCCCCGCCGCGCACCCGTCGTCACCGGTCCCAGGAGGCCCCCATGTCAGCTCGTCCCGTCACGGTCGTCACCGGCGGCAGCCGGGGCATCGGCGCGGCCACCTGCCTGCGGCTCGCCGCCGACGGCCACGACCTGGCGCTCGGCTACGCGCACGACGGGGCCGCCGCCGAGGACGTCGCGGAGCGCGTACGGGCGACCGGCGCCCGGTGCGTGACCGTACGCGGTGACACCTCCGAGGAGTGCGCGGTGGAGCGGCTCTTCGACATCGCCGGCGCCGAACTCGGCGCGGTCACCGGTCTGGTCAACAACGCCGGTGTGACGGGCCTGCCGGGCCGCCTCGCCGACGCCCGCACGGAGGACCTGCGGCGGGTGGTGGAGGTGAACCTGCTCGGGTACCTGCTGTGCTGCCGGCGGGCCGCCCGGGACATGGCGGAGAGCGGCGGCGGGGCCATCGTGAACGTCTCCTCCGCGGCCGCGACGCTGGGCAGCCCCGGGGAGTACGTGCACTACGCGGCGACCAAGGCGGCCGTCGACGCCCTCACGGTGGGCCTGTCCAAGGAACTCGGCCCGGACGGCATCCGGGTCAACGCGGTGGCGCCCGGCATCATCGAGACCGGGATGCACGCGGCGATGGGCGATCCCGACCGGCCCGCACGGGCGGCGGCGGGCATCCCGCTGGGCCGGGCGGGGCAGCCCGAGGAGGTCGCCGGGGCCGTCGCCTGGTTGCTGTCGGCGGACGCCTCCTACACGACGGGCGCGGTGCTGCGCGTCTCCGGCGGCCGGTGAGCAGCGCCGACGCCGTACGGAGCCACCGCGGGAGCCGTCACGGGGGCCGTCAGCCGAAGGCCGCCCGGGTCGCCGGGCCGTAGATCCCGCGCGGATCGCCCTTGATGTCGCGGTCGCGCTGGAGCTGGGCCACGCCGCGCCGGGTCTGCTCGTCGTAGACGCCGGTCTGCGAGACGTACGTGAACCCCTGTCCGTAGAGCCGCTCCTGGAGGTCGCTCACCTCCGGGCCGCGGTCCCCCGGGCGCAGCGTCCCCGACGGCTGCCCCGGGGGCTTCGCGACGGGCGCGCCCGTCCCCGGGCCGGACGCTACGGGCGTGGTCGTCCAGAGAAATGAATAACAAAAGTCTTAAAACCAATAACC
>NZ_JBGWAB010000209.1:0-8680 GCF_041862025.1 Streptomyces sp. AB3(2024) | reverse complement strand
CCGCCGCACCGCGGCCGACCAGGGCGCCGCCCCCGCCGACGGCCTCGCCGAGCGGCTCCTGCCGCTGACCGCCGCCGAACGCGACCGGCTGCTGCTCGCCACCGTCCGCGTCCAGGTCGCCGCAGTCCTCGGCTTCCCCGGCCCCGACGCCGTCGACCCCGGCCGCGCCTTCAAGGAACTCGGCTTCGACTCGCTCACCGCCGTCGAGCTGCGCAACCGCCTCGGCTCCGCCACCGGCGTCCGGCTGCCGGCCACCCTGGTCTTCGACTACCCCACCCCGAACGCCCTCGCCGCGTTCCTGCGCACCGAACTCCTCGGCGACCGGGCCGCCCCCGCCGCGCACGCCGCCGCCGGCGCCCCGGCCGTCGCCGACGAGCCCATCGCCATCGTCGCCATGGCCTGCCGCTACCCCGGCGGAGTCAGCACCCCCGAGGAGCTGTGGCAGCTCGTCGCCGGCTCCGTCGACGCGATCTCCGACTTCCCCACGGACCGCGGCTGGAACCTCGACGGGCTCTACGACTCCGACCCCGGCCGCGCCGGCACCTCGTACACCCGTACCGGCGGCTTCCTGCACGACGCCGCCGACTTCGACCCGGACCTCTTCGGCATCAACCCGCGCGAGGCCCTGGCCATGGACCCGCACCAGCGGCTCCTGCTGGAGACCTCCTGGGAGGCGTTCGAGCGGGCCGGACTCGACCCCTCGTCGCTGCGCGGCAGCCGCACCGGCGTCTTCGCCGGCGTCATGTACCACGACTACCTGACCCGCCTCCCCGCCGTCCCCGAGGGCCTGGAGGGCTACCTCGGCACCGGCACCGCCGGCAGCGTCGCCTCCGGCCGCATCTCCTACACCTTCGGCCTGGAGGGCCCCGCCGTCACCATCGACACGGCCTGCTCCTCCTCCCTCGTCGCCCTGCACCTGGCCGCACAGGCCCTGCGCAGCGGCGAGTGCGACATGGCGCTCGCCGGCGGCGTCACCGTCATGTCCACCCCGGACACCTTCATCGACTTCAGCCGCCAGCGCGGCCTGTCCACCGACGGCCGCTGCAAGTCCTTCTCCGCCGACGCCGACGGCACGGGCTGGGCCGAGGGTGCCGGCATGATCCTCGTCGAGCGCCTCTCCGACGCCCGCCGCAACGGCCACCCCGTGCTCGCCGTCGTCCGCGGCACCGCCGTCAACCAGGACGGCGCCTCCAACGGCCTCACCGCCCCCAACGGCCCCTCGCAGCAGCGCGTCATCCGCGAGGCCCTGGCCCACGCGGGCCTGACCGCCGCCGACGTCGACGCCGTCGAGGCGCACGGCACCGGCACGACCCTCGGCGACCCCATCGAGGCGCAGGCCCTCCTCGCCACCTACGGCCAGGGCCGCCCCGGGGACCGGCCGCTGCGCCTGGGCTCCATCAAGTCGAACATCGGCCACACCCAGGCCGCCGCCGGCGCCGCCGGCATCATCAAGATGGTCCAGGCGATGCGCCACGGCGTCCTGCCCGCGTCCCTGCACATCGGCGAGCCCTCCCCGCACATCGACTGGACCGCCGGCGCCGTCGAGCTGCTCACCGAAGCTGCCGCCTGGCCCGAGACGGACCGTCCGCGCCGCGCCGGCATCTCCTCCTTCGGCGTCAGCGGCACCAACGCCCACGTCATCATCGAGCAGCCGCCGCTGGAGCAGACCGACGAGAGCGCGGCGGGCCCCGGCACGGCCCCGCTCACCGAGGGAGCCCCGCTCCCCTTCGTACTCGCCGGCCGTACCCCCGACGCGCTGCGCGCCCAGGCCGCCCGCCTCGCCGGCCACCTCGCCGCCCACCCCGAAGCCGCCCCCGCCGACGTGGCGTTCTCCCTGGCCACCACCCGCACCGCGCTGGACCGCCGGGCCGCCGTCGTCGCCGGGGACCGCGACGAGCTGCTGGCCGCGCTCACCGCGCTCGCCGCGGGCAAGGACGCCGCCCGGCTCGTGCGGCACGACACCGCCGACGGCCGCCTCGCCGTCCTCTTCACCGGACAGGGCAGCCAGCGCCCCGGCACGGGCCGCGAACTGTACGCCGCCCAACCGGTCTTCGCCGCCGCCCTCGACGAGGCCTGCGCCGCCCTCGACCCGCACCTCGAACAGTCCCTCAAGGACGTCCTGTTCGCCGAGGACTCCGAGCTGCTGAACCGGACCGGCTACACCCAGCCCGCCCTGTTCGCCCTGGAGACCGCGCTCTACCGGCTCGTCGAATCCTGGGGGGTGCGGCCCGACTTCGTATCCGGCCACTCCATCGGCGAGATCACCGCCGCGCACGTCGCGGGCGTCCTCACCCTGCCCGACGCGGCGAGGCTGGTCGCCGCCCGCGGCCGCCTCATGGAGGAACTCCCGGCCGGCGGGGCGATGATCGCGCTGAGCGCCACGGAGGACGAGGTCCGGCCGCTGCTGGCCGGCCACGAGGACCGGATCGGCATCGCCGCCGTCAACTCCGCCGCCGCCGTCGTCATCTCCGGCGAGGAGGACCTCGCCCTGGAGATCGCCGCCGAGTTCGAGCGCCGCGGCCGCCAGACCAAGCGGCTCACCGTCAGCCACGCCTTCCACTCCCCGCTGATGGACGGCATGCTCGACGCCTTCCGCGACGTCGCCGCCTCGCTCACCTACCACGCGCCCACCCTCCCCGTCGTCACCCACCTCACCGGCGCCGTCGCGGGCGAGGAACTGCGCACCCCCGAACACTGGGTCGCCCACGTCCGCGAAGCCGTCCGCTTCCTCGACGGCATCCGCACCCTGGACGCCGAACGCGTCACCACCTACCTCGAACTGGGCCCGCAGGGCGTCCTGTCGGGCCTCGGCCGCGACTGCCTCGGCGACACCGACACCGACACCGGCTCCGCGTCCGACGCCGTGTTCGTCCCGGCCCTGCGCCGCGACCGCGGCGAGGCCGAGGCGCTCGCCGCCGCCGTCGCCGCCCTCCACACCCGGGCCGTCCCGCTCGACTGGTCCGCGTACTTCGCCGCCACCGGCGCCCGCCGGACCGACCTGCCCACGTACGCCTTCCAGCGGCGCCGGTTCTGGCTCGAAGCGCCCGCCGGCTTCATCGGCGACGTCGAATCGGCCGGTCTGGGCGCCGCCCACCACCCGCTGCTCGGCGCCGCCGTACCGCTCGCCGACGGCGAGGGCTTCCTCTTCACCGGCCGGCTCTCCCTCGACACCCACCCCTGGCTCGCCGACCACGCCGTCATGGGCACCGTCCTGCTGCCCGGCACCGCCTTCGTCGAGCTGGCCATCCGCGCCGGCGACCAGGCCGGCTGCGACGTCCTGGAAGAACTCACCCTCGAAGCGCCGCTGGTCCTGGCCCCGCACACCGCCGTCCGCCTCCAGATCGTCGTCGGCGCCCCCGACCGGGACGGCCGCCGCACCCTCGACCTGTACTCCGGCGACCCGGACGCCGCCGACGACGAGCCGTGGACCCGACACGCCGCGGGCGTCCTCGCCACCGGCGCCCCGCGCCCCGCCTTCGACCTCGCCGCCTGGCCCCCGCCCGGCGCCGAAGCCGTCACCGTCGAGGGCCTGTACGAGCACCTCGGCCAGGGCGGATTCGCCTACGGGCCCGTCTTCCAGGGCCTGCGCGCCGCCTGGACCCTCGGCGAGGACGTCTACGCCGAGGTCGCCCTGCCCGAGGGCCTCCAGACGGAGGCCGCCCGGTTCGGCCTGCACCCGGCCCTCCTCGACGCCGCCCTGCACGCCACCTTCGTCAGGCCGTCCACCGACGGCGACCGCCGGGCCGGACTGCCCTTCTCCTGGCGCGGCGTGTCCCTGCACGCCGTCGGTGCGGCCGCCCTGCGGGTGCGCCTCACCGCCGAGGGGGAGGACGCCCTCACCCTCCAGCTGGCCGACACCACCGGCGCACCCGTCGCCGCCGTCGACCACCTGATCGTGCGGCCCGTCTCCGCCGACCGGCTCGCCGGCGCCCCGCGCACCGCCCACCACGAGTCGCTGTTCCGCATCGACTGGGCCACCCTGCCGCTGCCCGCCACCACCGGGGCCGCAGCCGAGGACACCGCCTGGGCCGTCCTCGCCACCGGCGCCGCCGCCGACGCAGCCGTCGCCACCGGCGCCGATGCCGCCACCGCGCTGCCCGGCCGGCCGCACGCCGACCTCGCGGCCCTCGCCGCCGCCCTCGACGCCGGCACCCCGGCCCCCGCGTGCGTCCTCGCCCCCCTGCCGTCCGCGACGGCGCGGGAGCTCACCCCGGACGCCGTCCGCGCCGCCACGCACCACGCCCTCGCCCTCGTCCAGGGCTGGCTCGCCGACGACCGCTTCGCCGACTCCCGGCTGGTGTTCGTCACCCGGGGCGCCGTCGCCACCCAGGGCGACTGGGACCTCACCGACCCCGTCCACGCCCCCGTCTGGGGCCTGGTCCGCTCCGCGCAGGCCGAGAACCCCGACCGCTTCGTCCTGGCCGACCTCGACGGCGACACCCCCACCGAGCTCCTCACCGCCGCCCTGGCCACCGACGAGCCCCAGTTCGCGGTCCGCCGCGGCACCGTCCACGCCCCGCGCCTCGCCCGGGTCCCCGCCACCACCCCGCTGACCCCGCCCGCCGACGGCTCCGCCTGGCGCATGGACATCGAGGACAAGGGCACCCTCGACCACCTCACCCTGCTGCCGAGCCCCGAGTCCGAGGCCCCGCTGGAGCCCGGCCAGGTCCGCGTCGCGGTCCGCGCCGCCGGCCTCAACTTCCGCGACGTCCTCAACGCCCTCGGCATGTACCCCGGCGACCCGGGCCTGATGGGAAGCGAAGGCGCCGGCACCGTCGTGGAGACCGGCCCCGGCGTCACGGACCTCGCCCCCGGCGACCGCGTCATGGGCATGCTGCCCGGCGCCTTCGGCCCGCTGGCCGTCGTCGACCGGCGCATGATCGCCCCCATGCCCGAGGGCTGGACCTTCGCCGAGGCAGCGGCCGTACCGATCGTCTTCATGACGGCCTACTACGCCCTCCACGACCTCGCCGGCCTGCGCCGCGGCGAGACCCTCCTCGTGCACGCCGCCGCCGGCGGCGTCGGCATGGCCGCCGTGCAGCTCGCCCGCCACTGGGGCGCCGACGTCTACGCCACCGCCGGCCCCGCCAAGTGGGACACCCTGCGCGGACTCGGCCTGACCGACGACCGGATCGCCTCCTCCCGCACCCTCGACTTCGAGGACACCTTCCGGACGGCCACCGACGGCCGCGGCGTCGACGTCGTCCTGGACTCCCTCGCCCGCGAGTTCGTCGACGCCTCGCTGCGGCTCCTGCCGCGCGGCGGCCGCTTCGTGGAGATGGGCAAGACCGACGTCCGCGACCCCCAGGACGTCGCCCGGGCCCACCCCGGCGTCTCCTACCAGGCGTTCGACCTCACCGAAGCCGGCCTCGACCGCATCCAGGAGATGCTCACCGAGCTCCTCGGCCTCTTCGAATCCGGCGCCCTGAACGCCATCCCGGTCTCCGCCTGGGACCTGCGCCAGGCGCCCGAGGCGTTCCGCTACCTCAGCCAGGCCCGCCACACCGGCAAGATCGTGCTGACCGTGCCCGCCGCCTGGAACCCCGAGGGCACCGTCCTCATCACCGGCGGCACCGGCACGCTGGGCGCCCTCGTGGCCCGGCACGCCGTCACCGCCCGGGGAGCCCGCCGCCTGGTCCTCACCAGCCGCCGCGGCGAACAGGCCGCCGGCGCCGCCGAACTCGCCGCCGAACTGCGCGCGCTCGGCGCCGAGGTCACCATCGCCGCCTGCGACGCCGCCGACCGCGAGGCCCTCGCCGCGCTGCTGGCCTCCGTACCGGCCGAGCACCCGCTGACCGCCGTCGTCCACACCGCCGGCGTCCTCGACGACGGCATCGCCGAAGCCCTCACCCCCGAACGGGTCGACCGCGTCCTGCGCCCCAAGGCCGACGCCGCCCTCCACCTGCACGAACTGACCCGCCGGCTCGACCTGGCCGACTTCGTGCTCTTCTCCTCCGCCGCAGGCACCTTCGGCGGCGCCGGCCAGGCCAACTACGCGGCCGCGAACGTCTTCCTCGACGCCCTCGCCCGCCACCGCCAGGCCCACGGCCTGCCCGCCACCGCCCTCGGCTGGGGTCTGTGGGCCGAGGCCAGCGGCATGACCGGCGATCTCGACAGCGCCGACAAGGACCGCATGACGCGCTCCGGCGTCCTCGGCCTCTCCTCCGAGGAGGGCCTCGCCCTCCTCGACACCGCCCACCGCACCGGTGACGCCCACCTCGTCCCCATGCAGCTCGACCTCGCGCCGCTGCGCCAGGCCGACGCGAGCATGGTTCCCGCCCTGCTGCGGGGCCTGGTCCGCGCCCCCGCCCGCCGCGCCGTCGAAGTCACCTCCGCCCGCACCGGAACCCCGCTGGTGGAACGGCTCGTACGACTGCCCGAGGGCGAGCGGGACGCACTCCTGCTCGACCTCGTACGCGACCAGGTCGCGGCCGTCCTCGGCCACGCCACCCCCGACGCCGTCGAACCCGGCCGCGCCTTCAAGGACCTCGGCTTCGACTCGCTGACCGCCGTCGAGTTCCGCAACCGCCTCGGCGCCACCGCCGGTGTCCGCCTGCCCGCCACCCTCGTCTTCGACTACCCGACCCCGACCGTCCTGGCCGGCTACCTCAAGGACGAACTCCTCGGCTCCGCGGCCGCCGCCGCGATCCTCCCGGCACACACGGCCGCCGCCGAGGCCGACGACCCCATCGCCATCGTCGCCATGAGCTGCCGCTTCCCCGGGGGCGTCCGCAGCCCCGAGGACCTGTGGGAACTGCTCGCCGAAGGACGCGACGGCATCGCCGACCTCCCCGCCGACCGCGGCTGGGACACCGAGGCGCTCTACGACCCCGACCCCGACAGCCCCGGCACCTCGTACGCCCGCGAAGGCGGCTTCGTCTACGACGCCCACCACTTCGACCCCTCCTTCTTCGGGATCAACCCCCGCGAGGCCCTCGCCATGGACCCGCAGCAGCGGCTGCTGCTGGAGACCTCCTGGGAGGCCTTCGAGCGGGCCGGAATCGACCCGACGGGCCTGCGCGGACAGCAGGTCGGCGTCTTCGTCGGCCAGATGCACAACGACTACGTGTCCCGCCTCAACACCGTCCCCGAGGGCGTCGAGGGCTACCTCGGCACCGGCGGCTCCAGCAGCATCGCCTCCGGCCGGGTCTCCTACACCTTCGGTTTCGAGGGCCCCGCCGTCACCGTCGACACCGCCTGCTCCTCCTCGCTGGTCGCCCTGCACCTCGCGGCCCAGGCGCTGCGCGCCGGCGAGTGCTCGATCGCCCTGGCCGGCGGCGTCACCATCATCACCACCCCCGACGTCTTCACCGAGTTCAGCCGCCAGCGCGGCCTCGCCGCCGACGGCCGCTGCAAGCCCTTCGCCGCCGCCGCCGACGGCACCGCCTGGGGCGAGGGCGTCGGCATGCTCCTCGTCGAGCGGCTCTCCGACGCCCGCCGCAACGGCCACCAGGTCCTCGCCGTGGTCCGCGGCACCGCCGTCAACCAGGACGGCGCCAGCAACGGCCTCACCGCCCCCAACGGCCCGTCCCAGCAGCGCGTCATCCGCCAGGCCCTCGCCAACTCCGGCCTGACCGCCGCCGACGTGGACGCGGTCGAGGCGCACGGCACCGGCACCCGGCTCGGCGACCCCATCGAGGCCCAGGCCCTGCTGGCCACGTACGGCCAGGACCGGCCCGAGGGCAGCCCCCTGTGGCTGGGCTCCATCAAGTCCAACTTCGGCCACACGCAGGCCGCCGCCGGTGTCGCGGGCATCATCAAGATGGTCCAGGCGATGCGCCACGGCATCCTGCCCGAGTCCCTGCACGTGGACGAGCCGTCCCCGCACGTCGACTGGTCGGCGGGCGCGGTCTCGCTGCTCACCGAGCAGCGCCCCTGGCCCGAGACGGGCCGGCCGCGCCGCGCGGGCATCTCCTCCTTCGGCATGAGCGGCACCAACGCCCACGCCATCGTGGAACTCCCCGAAGCACCGGCCGGGTCCGCCGCCGAAACCCCGGCCGCCCCGGCCGCGCCCCGGACGGCGCTCCCGTGGCACCTGAGCGCCCGCACTCCCGACGCCCTGCGCGCCCAGGGCGAGCGGCTCCTGGCCCACTTGGAGGCCCACCCGGAGGCGGAACCCGTCTCCATCGGGCACGCGTTGGCGACGACCCGGGCCGTCTTCGAGCACCGCGCCACCGTGGTCGCCTCGGACCGCGACGGTTTCCGCGCCGGCCTGACGGCCCTCGCGGAGGGCCGCGCGGCTGCGGGCCTGGCCCTGGGCTCACCGGCGGCGGGGGAGAAGCTCGCCTTCCTGTTCACGGGTCAGGGCAGCCAGCGCCTGGGGATGGGACGTGAGCTGTACGACGCCTTCCCGGTGTTCGCCGCCGCGCTGGATGCGGTGTGCGAGCGGCTGGAACTTCCGCTGAAGGAAGCGCTGTCCGGTACGGATGCGGAGCTGTTGGACCGTACGGAGTTCACGCAGCCGGCGTTGTTCGCGGTGGAGGTGGCGCTGTTCCGGCTCGTGGAGAGCTGGGGTGTCCGGCCCGACTTCGTGTCCGGGCATTCGATCGGTGAGATCGCTGCCGCGCACGTGGCGGGGGTGTTGTCGCTGGACGATGCGTGCGTGTTGGTGGCCGCCCGCGGGCGGTTGATGCAGGCGCTGCCTTCGGGTGGGGTGATGATCGCGCTGGAGGCTGCGGAG
>NZ_JBGWAB010000208.1:0-8835 GCF_041862025.1 Streptomyces sp. AB3(2024) | reverse complement strand
GGCGGTGGCGCGGGCCGTACGGGCGCCGGGGCCGGCGGCGCGGCCGGTCGCGGAACCGGGGCCGGGGGAGCGGGAGGGCGAGGGCGCCAGGGTGACCCCGGGCACCTCCCCGAACCGGAACCGCGCCTTTACGACCCCGCCCCGACGGCTGCCCGCAGGGCGCCCGGCGGGCCCCGCCGGGCGGGGGTTCACGAGGGCTCCGGGACCGGCAGCGGGGCCGGGCCGGGCGCCGGGGTGCGGGGGGACCAGAGGTCCTCGGGGGAGAGGTCGGCCGGGCGGTACTTGCCGACCGCGCTGACCAGCAGCCGCACCTCCAGGGCGAGGGCCTCCACCAGCCGGACCAGCCCCGACGCGGGGTCCTCGTCGACGGCGAGCAGCGCGGCCCGGCCCAGGCCCACGGCCGTGGCCCCCAGTGCCAGGGCCCGCACGGCGCGGCCGCCCTCCCACATCCGGCCCGAGGCGAGCAGGTCGCCGGCCGGGCTGCCGATGCGGCGCAGGCATTCGCCCAGCGGCAGCCCGGCCGCCTCCAGGAACACCCGGGGCGCCCAGCCGGTGCCGCCCTCCGCGCCGTCGACGGTGACGGCGTCCGCGCCCGCCGCCCAGGCGGTGGCGGCCGCGCGGGCGATGTCGCGGCCCGGGTGGAACTTCACCCAGGTGCGGGCCAGCGGGAAGTTGTTCCGCATGAACCGCAGCTGCTGGCGCACGATCTCCTCGGTGAAGGTCCCCGGGGTCGCGCACCGCAGCAGCCGCCCGTCGGGGTCGCCCAGCAGGTCCCGTACCGCGAACCGCCCGCCGAGGCGGTCGGCTTCCGCCGCGCCGACCACGGTCATCCCGCCGAGGCCCGGCTTCGCGCCCTGGCCCGCCTTCAGTTCGAAGCCGAGGCGGCCCGAGTCGCGCAGCGGGCGGCTGCCGGGGTCGCTGTAGAGGAGGTTCCACACCTCGGAGTCGGCGTCCTCGGTGGACTGCTGCACCACCACCCCGCCCACCCCGTCGGGGAGTTCCCCGGCGTACGCGGCCACCCGCTCCAGCAGCGCCGAGCTGCTGCCGTAGCCGTGCACGGGGACCATGTTCTCGCCGATCACCATCGGGATCCCGAGCCGGGCCGCCTGCCGGGCGGCGGCCAGGCCGAGGTCGCCGCTGCCGGCCCGGGTGGAACCGAAGGCCGACAGGTACAGCGGGAGCCGCGCGGTGAACCCGCCGATCCCGGTGCGCAGGTCCACGTCCTCGTACGAGGGCTCCCGTCCCAGGTCGATGAGCTTCTCCAGCCGCCTCGGCATGAACACCGGTGGCACCAGCCGCAGTTCGTCCAGCGCGTCCGCCGGGTCCGGAGCCGGGGCCGCCCCGAACAGCGCGGCCCCGTACTCCCCGGCCGGCGGGAACACCTCGGCCGTTCCCGCCCGCGCCCGGGCCCGTACCGCCTCCTGCGGGAACCCGTCCGCCCGAAGCCCGCTCACGGCGCGATCACCCCCGGCAGCTTCGGGTAGGCGCTGACCTGCCACAGCGCGTCCAGGCCGGTCAGGAACCGGACGAGGCGCTGGAGGCCCATGCCGAAGCCGGCGCTGGGTTCGATGCCCTCCCGGGCCAGCTCCAGGTACCAGGCGTACTTGGCCGGGTTCTCGCCGCTCTCCCGCATCCGGGTCACGATCGCCGCGTACCGGCTCTCCCGCTCGCTGCCGCTGACCAGCTCCCCGTATCCGCCGTGCGCGATCAGGTCGAAGTTGCGCAGCACGCCCGGCTGTTCGGGGTCCTCGCGGTCGTAGAAGCCGCGCGATCCCTTGGGGTAGTCGTTGACGAAGAACGGCCGGTCCGCCTCCAGGGAGAGCACCTTCTCGCCCGCCCAGTCGATCTCCGCGTCGGGGCTCTGCGGATGGCCGTGCGCGGTCAGCCGGGCCACGGCCTCCGCGTGGGTCAGCGCGTCGAACTTGCCCTGCCGCAGCTCCGCGAAGTCCAGTTCCTCGCGGCCCAGTTCGCGCAGGAGGTGGGGCACCGTCGTCCACACGTGCTCCACCACGTGGGTCAGCAGTCCGGCCGCGACCTCCTGCGCGTCCTGCCGGGTGCCGCCCGCCATCTCCACGTCGATCTGGTGGAACTCCACCAGGTGCCGGCCGGTGCCGGCCGTCTCCGGCGGCTCCACCCGGACGTTCGGGGCGATGTAGAAGAGTCTGGGGAAGCCCCTCAGCGAGGCCTGCTTGTAGAGGATCGCGCTGGTCATCAGCTTGTACGGCTGCCCGTAGTAGTCCACGTCGAGTGCCTTCGCGCCGCGCCCGCCGGGGTCGGTGACCGGTCCGACCAGCGGCGGCAGCAGCTCCACGAATCCGGCGCCGCGCAGGAACCGGCGTGCCGCGTCGAGGACTTCCTGCTGCACGAGCATCGCGGAGCGCAGCCGCGGCGACCGCAGGTGCTCACCGAGCGGGGGAGGGGTGTGCGGGTCCATGTCGACTTCCGATCGTCCGGAGGGGGTGGTGGGGGTGGGGGTGGGGCCGTGCTGCGCCGTGTTCACGCGCGGGCCCGGGGTCCGTCGTGGCGCCGGGCCACCGAGCCCAGCGCCACCAGCAGCCCGTCCGCGGTCAGGGCCCGGCCCGGCGGCGCGTTGCGGTACGGGGCCACCGGCATCGCCCCGACCTCGGACCAGCGCAGCCGCCCGTCCGCGTCGACGAAGCTGCGCGAGCGGCCCGCGTTGTCGGGGTGCAGGCAGTACGGGACGTCGAGCACGCCCCGCGCGAACGCGGTGCGCAGCGCCCGCCCCGGGTCCTCGGCCAGGTCCAGCACGGCCTCCACGAAGGCGCGGGCCTCCCGGTACACCTCGCCGTCGGCCGGGCCGGGCGGATCGGCGGGGCGCTCGCACAGGGCTGCGGTGGCCGCGGCCGTCTCCAGGGCCCGTACGTTCTCCCGCACGGTCGGTATCCGGTGCGCCTCGGCGGCGGTCTTCACGATCAGCCGCTGCGCCCCGGCCCGTACGGCGAGCCGGGCCGAGGCCTCCAGCAGCCGGGTCGCGCCGCGCGCGGTCCGCGGGAAGACGCCCATGTAGGTGTAGAGGACGACGTGCCGGTCCACGCCCGCCGGCAGGAACTCGGCGGCGAGGCGGCGCAGGGCGCGGACCGCCTCCTCGTCCTGCGCGGGGTCGGTCTGCTGGGCGTAGCTGAGGGAGACGCTGCGGATGCCGTGCCGGACGAAGAACAGTCCTTCCAGCAGGCTCAGGGCCACCAGCAGTCCGGGAGGGCAGAGCTGGCCGAGCATGCAGCCGCCGAAGCTCTCCAGGTGCGCCACCCGCGGGGCGGGGACCAGCTCGGCCAGCAGTTCGCAGGAGCGGGCCCAGTTCTCCACGGACTCGGCGAGCGGGGTGCGCCCGTAGGGCAGGCAGTAGGAGACCGGACCGCCCTCGGTGGCGTCCAGTCCGGCGGCGGCCAGGGCCCGGACGATGGCTTCGGGGCGTGAGGAGCCGTGCCGGACCTGGACGGGGAACGCCGGGCCGCGTACGCCCTCCAGCAGGGCCCGCGTGAGGCCGCTGGAGTGGGTGGTGATGGGGTAGCCGTTGAGCGGGGTGCCCTCGGCGAGTGCGGCGCGGGCGGCGTCCTGATCGCCGACCCGGGTGTAGCTGTCGATGGTGAGGGTGCCGACGGTGGTGGCGACGGCGTCCTTGGTGCGCTCCAGCCCGTCCCGCATCCGTTCCGGGTCGCCGAAGCCCATGCGGGGCTGGACGACGAGCTGTCCGGAGGCGGCCGCGCGGGCGACGAATCCACCGAAGGAGGTGTCGGGGGCGGCCGGTTCCCGTGCGGCCGAGGGGGCCAGGAGGGTGGCGCCGCCGCTCATGCCACGGCCTGCCGGGCGGCCCGGCCGCCGCCCGCGAGGAGGTCGAGGAAGTCCCGCAGGGCGCCGGTGTCCCCGTCGTCGAAGACGGCGTCGCAGCCCGCGTCGAGGAGCCGCCGGCGCAGGCGGGGGTCCGGGACCCCGGCGACGCCCAGCTTCCCGCCGATGACGACGGGCAGGGTCACGCCGGCCCGGCGCAGGGCCAGGACGGCGCCGAGCCCGTCCCGGTAGCCGTGTCCGTTCACGCTGCTGAGGACCACCAGGTCGGGCCGGCCGGGCCCGTCGGCGGCGCAGGCGCCGGCCAGCAGGCCGTCCGGCACGCAGGGGCCCAGGTTGTGGACCCGGTGTCCCAGCTCCTCCAGGAAGAGCTGGAGGTAGACGAGGTTCCAGGTGTGCGAATCCGATGCCGTACCGCTCAGCAGGATGTGCATATTACGTCGTCGCATACGAGGAATATAGGAAGCGCGGGACCCGCCGAGGGGAAGTTGCTGCGGCAGTATCGGGGAATTGCCGGGCGGATCTGCGGCTCGGCGGAGAATGCGGAAAGCCGTGCCCCGCGGTGCGGGACACGGCTTTCCTGAACCGATTTCCTGAACGGGTCAGCGGGCGTACTGGTCGACCAGGGTCCTGGGGCGGATGTCCGTCCAGTTCGCCTCGACGTACGCGAGGGCGTCCGCCCGCGTCCCCTCGCCCCACACCACCTCCCAGCCGCCCGGGACCTGGGCGAACACGGGCCACAGGGCGTGCTGGCCCTCGGCGTTTACCACGACGTGGAAGGTGCCCTCGGTGTCGTCGAAAGGATTGGTCATGACAGGCTCCTCAGTTTCTCGGAAAGGATGCGGCCGATCAGTGCGAGAGGTTCCGGCTCGCCCATTCTGGTGTGCGGGACGCCGATGACGTGATTTTCCACGCTGCCGTCCACATAGGGAATCCAGTTCTGGGCGAGGGTGTTTTCCGTTTCCCCGTCCTCGATGGCCGCCAGGAAGAGAAGATCGGTGGCGACCGGGCGCGGGGCGTACAGGTTCATGATTTCGGCGTGGTTGATCGAGGCGCCGATGACCGAGCGGATCTCCGCGTCGGAGAAGGCGCCGAGGACCGGGTCCTTCAGCCGGACCAGCCCGATCAGCGCGTCCACGTCGAACGGGGCGTCCTCGGGCTCGTCGGTGGCGTCGCCGACGAGCATGTCCCGCTTCTGCGCCGGGGTCATCCGGCGCCGCTCGGGCTCGGTCGGCAGGAGGTGCACGTCCATCATCGCGAGGAGGTCGGTGCGTTCGCCCAGGGCGGCGAGGCGGACGGCGAGCGCGTGGGCGACCGTACCGCCGAACGACCAGCCCAGGAAGCGGTACGGGCCGTGCGGCTGCACCTCCCGGATCAGCGGGAGGTAGTCCTCCACCATCTCCTCCACGGACGCGGGGGAGTGCCCCAGCTCGCTCAGGGCCCGCGCCTGGATCGCGTACAACGGCTGGTCCGGCCCCAGATGCCGGGTCAGGCCCGCGTACGGCCAGCCCACGCCCGTCCCCGGGTGGACGCAGAACAGCGGTGGCCGCGCACCCCCCGGCTGGAGCGGCAGCACCACCCCCATCGGGTCGAAGCCGCTCGGTTCGTCGCCCAGCAGCCCGGCCACCGTCGGCGTGCGGAACAGGTCCCGCACGCCGCGCTCCAGCCCGAGGACGGTCCGCATCCGGCTCACCAGCCGCACCCCGAGCAGCGAATGCCCGCCCAGCGCGAAGAAGTTGTCGTCGATGCCGACCCGGTCCACCCCCAGGATCTCGGCGAACAGCCCGCACAGCACCTCCTCGCGCGGGGTGCGCGCCGCCCGCCCGGTGCCGCGCGGTGCCACGGCCGGCGCCGGCAGGGCCGCCCGGTCGGGCTTGCCGTTGACGGTGAGCGGGATGGCGTCCAGGAGCACCGCCGCCGACGGGACCATGTGCTCGGGCAGTTCGTCCGCCGCCCAGCGCAGCAGGGCGGCCTCCGTCAGGGTGTGCCCGGCCCGCGGGACGGCGTAGGCGACCAGGCGCTTGCCGCCCGGTCCGTCCTCGAAGACCACCACGGCGACCTGCCCGACCCCGGGATGGCGGGCGAGGGTCTCCTCGATCTCACCGGGCTCGATGCGGAAGCCGCGCAGCTTGATCTGGCCGTCGGCCCGCCCGATGAACCGCAGTTCGCCCCCGGCCGTCCAGTGCACCAGGTCGCCCGTGCGGTACATCCGGCCGCCGTCCGCGGCGAAGGGGTCCGCGACGAACCGCTCGGCCGTCAGGCCGGGCCGGCCGACGTAACCGCGGGCCACCTGCGTACCGGCGATGTACATCTCGCCGGGGACGCCCACCGGGACGGGCCGCAGCCGCTCGTCCAGGACGTGCACCCGGGTGTTGTCCAGGGCCGCTCCCAGGTACACCCCGCGCACCTCCCGCTCGGTGAGCGGGAAGCGCTGGTGGTGCGAAGCGAAGGTGGTCTCGGTCGGGCCGTACGAGTGGACGAGCACGGTCTCCGGGCAGTGCTCCAGGACCCGCTGGAGCGCACTCGGGGACGCGACGTCCCCGCCGGTCCACACCTCGTCGAGGAGCTTGAGGGTGTCCAGGCCCTCGTCCGCCATGACGTGGAAGAGCCCCATGGTGAAGTAGGCCGCCGAGACCTCGTGCGTGCGGATCGTGTGGTCCAGCTCGGCGACGTCGGTGCCGTCGCCCGGGGCGATCACCAACTGGCCACCGTTGAGCAGCGGGACCCACAGCTCGTAGGTGGAGGCGTCGAAGCCGATCGCCGAATGGACCAGCATCCGGCGGTGGTGGGCCAGGTCCCAGCAGCGGTCGGTGACCAGCTCCACCACGTTGCGGTGGGTGACGCCGACCCCCTTGGGGCGGCCCGTGGACCCGGAGGTGAACATCACGTACATCAGGGCGTCCTCGCCCACCGCGATCCCCGGATCCGTGCCCGGATAGCCCGCCACCGGGGTGTCCACCGACAACGCCCTCACACCGTCGGCGAGTTGCCGGGCGACCTGGGGCAGCTCCGCGTGCTCCTCCCGGACCAGCAGCACCCGCGCGCCCACGTCCTCCATGATCATGTCCACCCGGGCCTCGGGCAGCCGCGGGTCCAGCGGTACGTACGCCGCCCCGCACTTGAGCACCGCCAGCGCTGCCACCAGCAGGTACGGGGTGCGCTCCAGCAGCAGTCCCACCGCCGCGTCGCGGCCCACGCCCGCCTCGACCAGCCGGTGCGCCAGCGCGTTGGCCCGCGCGTCCAGCTCGGCGTAGGTCAGGGTCTCGTCCTCGTAGGAGACGGCGGTCCGCCCCGGTGTGCGCCGGGCCTGCTCCGCGAACCGTTCGTGCGCCAGGCCGCACGCGGCGCCCGGGACGGCGGTGTCGTTGTAGGCGGCCAGCCGCAGCCCCTCCCCGGGCGACAGCAGCCGTACGTCCCCGATCCGCTGCTCGGGATCCGCCGCCACCTCCCGCAGGGTGCGCGCCACGTGCCCGGCGAGCACCGCCGCCGTGCCCGGGTCGTACAGGTCGGTCGCGTACTCCAGTACGCCCTCCAGCCCGCCCGGGGCCCCGTCCGCGTCCCGGGTCTCGCGCAGCGACAGGGTCAGGTCGAACTTGGTGAACCCGGAGTCCGCCCCCAGCGGGGTCCCGGCCAGGGCTCCGCCCGCCGGGGCGGTCGGCTCCGCCGGATGCACCTGCACGATCACCTGTACCAGCGGGTGGCGGGCCGTGGAGCGCTGCGGGTTGAGGTGCTCGACGACCAGGTCGAAGGGGAGCTCCTGGTGGGCGTAGGCGGCCAGTCCCGTCTCCCGGACCCGGCCGACCAGCTCGGAGAAGCGCGGGTTCCCGGAGGTGTCGCAGCGCAGCACGAGCGTGTTGACGAAGAAGCCGACCAGGTCGTTCAGGGCCTCGTCGTCACGGCCCGCGACCACCGTGCCCAGCGGCAGGTCGGTGCCCGCGCCGTGTCGGGTCAGGGTCGCGGCCAGGGCCGCCTGCACCACCGTGAACAGGGTGGTCCCGTGCTCCAGGGCCAGGCGCTCCAGCCGGGCGTGCGTGGCGGCGTCCACCTCCAGGGGCGTCGCCGAGCCCCGGTGCGAGGCCTCGGCCGGCCTGGTGCGGGCGGCGGTCAGCTCCAGGACCGGCGGGGCGTCCGCCAGGGTCCGCTCCCAGAAGGCCAGGTGCCCGGCCGCGGCCCCGCCCTCCAGGGCGGCCCGCTCCCACAGGGTGTAGTCCGCGTACTGCACCGGCAGCGGCTCCCAGCCGGGCGCCGACCCGCCGAGCCGGGCCCCGTAGGCCTCGGCCAGGTCGTCGAACAGCGGCCCCGCGGACCAGCCGTCGGCGGCGATGTGGTGGACCAGCACCACCAGGACCTGCTCCTCCCCGCAGCCGATCAGCGTGGCCCGCAGCGGAAGGTCGGTCGCCAGCGCGAACACGTGCCCGGCGGCCGCGTCCACCGCCGCCTCCAGACCCCCCTCCGGCGCGGTGACCAGGTCCAGCGGGGGCCGCGCCCCCTCGCACACCCGCTGGTACGGCCGGCCGTCGACCGCCGGGTACACCGTGCGCAGCACCTCGTGCCGCTCGGCGACGTCGGCCAGCGCGTCCGCCAGCACCGCCGGGTCCAGGGGCCGTTCCAGGCGCAGCGCGAAGGGGATGTTGTACGACCGGCCCGGCCCCTGGAGCTGGTCCACGAACCACAGCCGGCGCTGCGCGTACGACAGCGGCACCCGCTCCGGCCGGTCCGCCGCCGGGACCAGCGCGGGCCGCCCGGCCGGCGCGGCCTCCCGGCCCAGCCGCAGTGCCAGTTCGGCGGGGGTCGGCGCGAGGAACAGGTCCCGGATCCGGGCCTCCAGACCGAGCGTGGCCCGGATCCGGTTCACCAGGCGCACCCCCATCATGGAATGCCCGCCCTCGGAGAAGAAGTTGGCGTCCGGGGCCACCGGCCCGTCGAGGCCGATCACCTCCCCGAACAGTGCGCACAGCACCTGCTCGACGGAGTCGGCGCCGGCGCCGGCCCCGGCCGCCGCACCGCGGACCCCGGCGGCCCGCTCGGAGG
>NZ_JBGWAB010000207.1:0-8853 GCF_041862025.1 Streptomyces sp. AB3(2024) | reverse complement strand
CGGCCACGGCCCCGGCCCCGGCCACGGCCCCGGCCACGGCCCCGGCCCCGGCCACGGCCACGGACGCAGCGACGGCCGCCGTCGCCGCCACCGCCACGGGCGCCGCCTCCCTCATCGACGGAACGGTCCTGGTCGCGGCCCCGGTCGCCTTCGCCGCCGGGCTCGTCTCCTTCCTCTCGCCGTGCGCGCTGCCCCTCGTACCCGGCTACCGCAGCTACGTCACCAGCCTGTCCGTCACCGACCTCGCCGACGCGCGGGGCGGCCGGCGCGGCCGGATGGTGACGGGCACCGTCCTGTTCGTCCTCGGCTTCACGGCCGTCCTCTATCGGGCGGGGCCCTGTTCGGCTACGTCGGGCGGAGCCTGCCGGCCCATCAGGGGGAGGTCACCCTGGTGCTCGGCCTCCTCACGGTCCTCATGGGGCTCGCCTTCACGGGCCTCCTCCCGGGCTTCGCGCAGCGGGAGTTCCGCAGCCACCTGCGCCCCGCGCCGGCCCTCGCCGGAGCTCCCCTGCTGGGCGCGGTCTTCGCCGTCGGCTGGACGCCGTGCATCGGCCCGACTAACGCCGCCGTCCAGGCCCTCGCCTGGAACGGGGCGAGCGCCGCCCGCGACGCCCTCCTGATGGCCGCCTACTGCCTCCGACCGGGCCTCCCGTTCGTCCTGGCCGCGCTCGCCTTCCGGCGGGCCCTGGGCGCGTTCAGCCTGGTGAAACGCCACTACGCAGGGGTCCTGCGGACGGGCGGCGGCATGCTCGTGATCGTCGGCGTGCTGCTGGCCACTGGAGTGTGGAACGACCTCGTCTACCGCATGCAGCTGTGGAGCACGAGCTTCACGGCGGCCCTGTGATGCCCTCCGAACGGCGCGGCCCGCAACGTCCCGTCGGCCACCCCCACGCCCCACGAAACGAGAAGGCCCCCGATGACCCCCTCCCCGCAGCCCCGGCTCCGGCGCCTGCTCCGCGCCGCGGGCGCCCTCGTCCCGCTGGCCCTCCTCGTGGCCTGCGGCGGGAAGCCCGCCGGAGCCGCGGCCGACGGACCCCCGCCCACCGCGCGCTTCTCCGAGAACGGAGTCACCGTCACGCTCTCCGTCTCCGGCTGGCAGCCCTCGAAGCGGACCGGCACCCTCACCGCCGTCTTCGCGCCCGAGGCCGCCGGATTCCACCTCTACAGCACTGCCCTGCCGCCCACCGGCATCGAGGGCGTCGGCCGGCCGACCGCGGTGGCCGTCACCGGGACCCTCGCCGCTGACGGCCCCCTGACGGCGGCACAGCCCGTACGGCCGATCCGGGTCCCGGGGGTCGACTCCCCGGTGCCCGTCTACCCCGACGGCCCGGTCACCACCACCCTCCCCGTCCGCGCGTCAGGCAGCGGCGACGGCGCGACGGTGCTGATCGGCTACGCGAGTTGCAGCACGCGGGACGGCTGCACCATCCCGGTGTCCGACCACCCCGTACGGCTCCGCGTCACCGACGGGGTCCCGGCCTTCGTCACGCCCTGACCGAGGCCACCACCGGAACGAGCCTCTAAGGTGTCCGCATGCCGAGCGTCCTGGTCGTGGAAGACGACCCCAGCATCCGCCAGTCACTGATAGAAGTCCTGGCCGAGCACGGGTACGCCGTGCGCAGCGCCGCCGACGGCTTCGGCGCGCTCCGCGAGGTCACGCAGGCGCCCGTGGACGCGATCGTCCTCGACCTCGGACTGCCCGACCTCGACGGAGGCGACGCCCTGCGCATGATCCGCGGCATCTCCTCCGTACCGGTGCTCGTGGCCACCGCCCGCGACGACGAGTCCGAGATCATCAACATCCTGAACGCCGGCGCCGACGACTACCTGGTCAAACCCTTCTCCGGGGGCCAGCTCCTCGCCCGCCTCTCCGCCGTCCTGCGGCGCACCGGCGGCGCGCCCCCCGCCTCCGCCGGCGGCGCCGTCGGCGCGGCGCCGGCGCAGGCCGGTGAGCCCCTGCGGCCCTCCGTCGTCGGCGAGCTGGCGGTGGACCCGGGCGCGCGCACCGTGCACCTGGCCGGACAGGAGCTGCGCCTGACCCGCCGCGAGTTCGACCTGCTGGCCTTCCTCGCCCACCACGCCGGCCAGGTCGTCTCGAAGCGCCGCCTGCTGACCGAGGTGTGGCGCGAGCCGTACGTGGACGACCAGACCGTCGACGTGCACCTGTCCTCCCTGCGCCGCAAACTCGGCGAACGGGCGTCAGCCCCGCGCTACCTGCTGACCGTGCGCGGGGTCGGCATCAAGCTGGTGGCACCGCGTTGAGGCGCTCCCTGGCCGGTGTGGCCCTCGCCGTGACCTCCATGGTCGCCCTCTCCTTCCTCATACCGCTGGGCGCCCTGGTGATGTCGCTGGTCAAGGAACAGGGCGTCACGGCCGCCCAGCAACGCGGCGCCGCCCTCGCGCCGGTACTCGCCCTCACCACGGACCCGGACGCCCTGCGCGAGGCCGCGGCCGGCCTGGACGCGGCCGACCACCTGGTCGTCCACCTGCCGGGGACCGGCTCCCTGGGGCGGTCCAAGGCCCCCGCGGACCTGCTCGAACGGGCCCAGCGCGGGCGGGAGTCGATCTCCCAGGAAGTCCCCGGCGGGTGGGTCTGCCTGCAGCCCGTGGTGCTGCCGGGCGACGAGGTCGCCGTCATCGAGAACTTCGTGCCCGAGGCGGAACTCACCCGTGGGGTGGCGCAGTCGTGGGCCGTGATGTGCTTCCTCGCCGTCGGGCTGATCGCGGGCTCGGTACTGGTCGCCGACCGGCTCGGGGCCAAGGTCGTCCGCTCCTCCAAACGGCTCGCCCAGGCCTCGCGCGCGCTCGGACTGGGCGACCTGGACGCCCGTGTGGAACCCATGGGCCCCCGGGAACTGCACGACGCGGGCGTCGCCTTCAACGCGATGGCCCAGCGCATGAACGAACTCCTCGCCGTCGAACGCGAACTCGTCGCCGACCTCTCGCACCGGCTGCGCACCCCGCTGACCGCACTCCACCTGGCATCGGAACGGATGGCGGGCACGCCGGAGTCGGCCAGGGTCGAGGCGGCCGTCTGCGAGCTGGAGACCGAGCTGCAGGCCATCATCGCCGCGGCGCGCACCCCGCTCGCCGTCGGCCCCATGGGCCAGGGCCTGCTCGCCACGGAACGGCCCCCGGGACAAGGCTCCGCTCCCGCGGCGGGCGCGGGCCCGCGCAGCCAGGCGGCGGAGGTCGTCCGCCGCCGGACCGCCTTCTGGGCGGTCCTCGCGGAGCAGCAGAACCGTTCGTGCTCCCTGGACATCACCCAGGAGCCCACGGCCGTCGCCCTCTCCGACGACGACGTGGCCGCCGTGGTGGACGCCCTCATCGGCAACGTCTTCCGCCACACCCCGGAGGGGACCGCGTTCGCCGTCGCCGTCGTACGCACGGCCCAGGCCGTGGAACTCGTCGTCGAGGA
Source organism: Streptomyces sp. AB3(2024) (assembly GCF_041862025.1). Classification (NCBI taxonomy): domain Bacteria; kingdom Bacillati; phylum Actinomycetota; class Actinomycetes; order Kitasatosporales; family Streptomycetaceae; genus Streptomyces; species Streptomyces sp. AB3(2024). Next base: position 5,435 of record NZ_JBGWAB010000207.1, on the reverse strand, counting down.
CGGCGGACCGGGCATCCCGGAACCGGACCGCGCGCTGTCCCGCGGAAGCAGCACCGGCTCCACCGGCCTGGGCCTCGACATCGCGCGCCGCGCCGCGACCGCCACGGGCGGTACGGTACGCGTCACGCGCGGCCCGCTCGGAGGGGCGCACATCACCGTGACCTTCGCCCTGGCCGCCGCCGCCCCGTCGGGACACCGCACCCGCTTCGCCCGCCGCCGCAGACGCTGACCCCGGCCGGGCTCCGGCGCCCCGCTCCCCGGCCCTCCCGGCGAAACCGGTCCCGGACCGGTCAGGAATCGAGAAGCCCCGCCCGCCACCCGGCCCCTAGCGTGATGTCCATGGCAACCACGACTCCCACCGCGGCGAACACCTTCTCCCTCACCTCCGTCACCCTGGAGGTGGCGGACCCGGAGGCCGCCCGCAGTTTCTACTGCGCCTTCGGCGTGGACGCGTACATCGGCCTGCGGGCCTGCGACGCGCACTCCACCGGATTCCGCGGCTTCACCCTGGGGCTCACGGTGTCCGGGCCGGCCACCGTCGACGGCTTCTTCGCCGCCGCCGTGGCCGCCGGCGCCACCGTCCTGAAGCCCACCGCCAAGTCCCTGTGGGGCTACGGCGGCGTCGTCCGGGCCCCCGACGGCACGATCTGGAAGATCGCCACCTCGGCGAAGAAGGACACCGGCCCCGACACCCGCGAGATCGACGAGATCGTCCTGCTCCTCGGCGTCGAGGCCGTCAAGGACACCCGCAAGCTCTACACCGGCCTGGGCATGACCGTGGCCAAGGGCTTCGGCGGCAAGTACGTCGAGTTCGCCCCCGCCCGGGACGGCGGCCCCGTCAAGCTGGCGCTGTACAAGCGCCGCGCCCTGGCCAAGGACCTCGGAGTCCCCGCCGACGGCACGGGCTCCCACCGCGTCGCCCTCGGCGGGGCCGCCGAAGCCTTCACCGACCCGGACGGCTTCACCTGGGAAACCACCGCCGCGTAGCCCGCCCCCACCCACCGGTACGAGAGGAGAAGTACGAGGGATTCACCGCCGAGGAGCGGGCCGCGATGAAGGACCACGCCCGCGCCGAGAAGAAGACGGCCGCGCGGCGCGGCCTGTCCCGGGCGGAGAAGGAGGCGGCGGCGGAGCAGGACGTCCTCGCGAAGATGGCCGAGATGCCGGACGCGGACCGCATCCTCGCCGAACGGATCCACGAGATCGTCAAGACCGCCGCCCCGGACCTCGCGCCGAAGCTCTGGTACGGCATGCCCGCGTACGCCAGGGACGGCAAGGTCGTCTGCCACTTCCAGAGCGCGGACAAGTTCAAGTCGCGCTACGCCACGCTCGGCTTCAGCGACCAGGCGGCCCTCGACGACGGCACCATGTGGCCGACCTCCTACGCCCTGAGCGAGCTGACCGCACCCACCCAGGAGCACATCTCCACCCTGCTGAAGAAGGCGGCCTCCTGAGCGGTCCGGTCGCTCCGCCGGGACCGGCCGAATTCGTGCCCTGGCGCGAACCGCCACGCCTCAGGAAGATTCTCTGCGGTCGCCGGCACGGGCCGGTCCGGAGAACCGGGGGGACCGATGGGAACGATCCGCAGAGGCTTACGGGACAAGTGGGTCCGGGCGTGTGCGCGCGGCGCGGCCGCGTTGGCGCTGATGTGCACCGGGGTCGCGATGGCACCCACGGCGGGGGCGCAGACCGCGCCCGCGTGTTCGACCGACGCCAGGGCCACGGGTCTGGCCGGCTCGCCGGTCACCGGCACCCTGGTGTCCGTGGCGCGAGCGGACGGCCGGATCGCGCAGCTCCAGCTCTTCTACGACGCCACGGCGACCGGAGGCCTGCCCTTCGTCCGGCATCGAGGGCAGACCGCACCCGGCGGCGCGTACGGGGGCTGGCAACGGGTGAGCGCGGCGACCGTGGGCCCGAAGTGCTACGCCATGACGGCGATCGAGAACTCGGCGGGCAAGCTGGAGCCGCTGTTCTCCACCTACGGTTCCTTCTGCCACTCGGTGGAGGACGTCGGCGCGGGCGGCTGGAGCACACCGGACAATTTCGGCCTCGCGCCGACGCCGTACCACGGCGGAGTCGTGCTGTTCAAAGAGCAGGACGGCAGCATCGACGCCTTCGCCTCAGGGGCGTACGGAGGCGGCTCGATGGAACTGCGTCACCAGCAGAACGCGGGAGCCGGCTGGGCCCCTGGCAACTGACGACCCCCGCCGCCGCACCATCCCGGAGTGCCGCCGCCGGCGCGCGCTGACGCGGGCCCCAAGCGGCCGGGCCCCGACCCGTAGGGGGGCGGGGCCCGGAGGGGCACTACGTCACGACGCCGTGTGGTCAGTGGCGGAAGGCGTCCTTGACGTCTTCCTTCGCCTGCCGGGCGTTGCCCTTCGCCTGGTCGGCGTGGCCTTCGGCGGTCATCCGCTCGTTGCCCACGGCCCGGCCGAGTACCTCCTTGGCCTTGCCCTTCGCCTGCTCGGCCTGCGCCTTGGTCTTCTCCGTACCCGACATCGGGACCTCCTCGTCATGAACCGGATTGGTCGTGAAACCGCTGCTGCTCCGGATCCCGGCCCTTAAACCCACCCCGGGGCGACCAACCGGACGGAGCGATCCGAAGTCGAGCGGACACGCATGCCCGCCTGGGCGGATAGAAAACAGGTAAGAATCGGATGCATGACCGGGAACGCCACGGGCACCTGCTGCCTCGGAGGTTGATATCTATGGTTCCCCTGCTTCTCGTTCTTCTGCTCGCTCTGATCCTGTTCGGTGCCGGCTTCGCGCTGAAGATCCTCTGGTGGGTCGCGATCGCGGTGCTGGTGCTGTGGCTGATCGGCTTCGTCGCCCGCCCGCAGGGCAGCAGCGGCCGCTGGTACCGCTGGTAGCCGACGCGCCGCACGGTCCGGTGAAGATCATTCCTTCCCTCTGCGGCGGTTGTGGCGGGCGCGTTCTCCCTGGCCGGCGACGGATCGGTCCGCTGGGTGACCGTTGGGCTGCGGTGCCAGAAGGGCGGCGCCGCAGGGGTCTATGCCGACTGGAAGATCGACTACAGCCCCACGGACCACCTCCTGCCCATGGTCTGGGTCTGCGGAGCGACGGCCCTGGCAGGCTGAGGTCCGTAGAAGGTTCCGTCGCGGAGCATCGCGAAGAGGACATCGGCCCGCCGTCTGGCGCTGCGCGCGGAACGGGCACCGGTGACCGGCCGCCGCTTCACGGTCGGGCAGAAGGTGTTCGACCGTGACCGCCAGGCGCACGGCGACGTCGTCGGCCTCCACCCTCCCTGCTGGTGGTGCGCCTCTCGGATGCGGCGAGGTTCGAGTGGGCTGCCCGGACCGTGGCCTGTGAGCACACCGGCCCGCAGCCGATCGTCCGCGACGCGGACGATGACGGGGTGCGGATCCTGCCGGGGCAGGTCGCGGTGGACATCCCGCCCACCGACTGCGGGTGGGGGACCGGGTGCTGAGCAACGGCCGCCTGGTCGCCATTGCAGTCCTGCGCTACCGCCACGGCGGCACCCGCACGATGATCCTTAGCACCGGGCCGTGTCACCGCGGCGGAGCGCACGGTGGGGGTCTACCGCCCACTCGTCGAGCGGGTGGTGCAGCTGGGCGGCCGGGGAGCCGCGGCCAATGCAGTCGCTCTAACGGCTCGGTCCGCGATTGATGGTGGATGTAGCTTCGTCTCGGGGGCAGCTGATCTGGGGTGCCGCGACGATCGTCGACCGGCCCGGGGTGTTGTGATGGGCGGTGCTCGGTCGGGATATTCGCTGGTCGTTGCTTGCGGATGGTGTTCATACTGCCGCAATGGATCCGGTGACGATTGAGACCGACCGTCTGCTGCTGCGGGCCTTCACGCCTGCCGACGTGGATGCGGTGTACGAAGCCTGCCAGGACGAGGACATCCAGTTCTACACCCCGGTGCCGGTGCCGTACCGGCGTGCGGACGCGGAGAAGCTCGTCGGCGAGACGCTGCCCGCTCAGTGGGCCGAGGACAGGGACTACACGCTCGGCGCGTTCCGCAAGGACACCGGCGCCCTGGTCGGCTCGTACTGCCTGACCCTCATCAGCCGCGGCGTCTGGGAACTCGGTTACTGGGCGGTCAAGGAGCAGCGCGGACGCGGGTACTCGGTGGAGGCCGCTCGGGCCCTGTGCGACTGGGGCTGGGCCACCCTCGACGTGCACCGCATCGAGTGGTGGGCCATGGTCGGGAACGCCGGCTCGCGTGCCGTCGCCGAGAAACTCGGCTTCACCGTCGAAGGGACACTGCGCAATCGCAGCATCGCCAACGATGGCAAGCCGCACGACTGGTGGGTGGGCGGACTGCTGCGGCCCTGATGCCCGGGCCGACGCTTCGCCGGCCGTGCTTGCTCTTCCGCGGGGAAGTTCCCGGCTCGGACGGTTCCCTGCAAAGAGCCACACCCATGGACATCGGCGGGCGGCCGTGACGTGGCAGCGGCCGCAAGGGTTCTCCGAGTGTGACCAAGAAGTGGGCCCGTGCGGCCTTGACCCATCCTTCCTTCTGCGGCGTCTCGCGTGCACATCTCGGCGCTTTGGTCGAAGAGTTGGCCGATCTGTGGCTCGCCCGGTGCGAGTCGGAGCTCCGTGAGCGGCGTGGTGCCGAGCGGCAACGGGAAGCCGGTGCCGGCCCGAAGCACGACCTGGTCTTCACCGACCGCCTGCTCGTCACCCTGGTCCACCTGCGCACCGGGCTCCCGCACGCCGCGCTCGCCGAGCTGTACGGCATCGCCCGCTCCACGATCTCCCGTGCCATCGGGGAGATCCGCCCGTTGCTGGCCATGCGTGGCTTCGCAGTCCCCGACCACTCCGGCGTGCGACTTCGGACCCTGGCGGACGTGTTCGCCTACGCCGAGGCCGTGGGGATCCGGTTGCGGATCGATGGCGCCGAGACCCAGGTTCGCCGCCCGAAGGCAGGCAGGCCCGGACGGCGGGCCTTCGTCTCCGGCAAGAAGAAGCAGAACACCATCAAGACCAACACCATCAGCGACGGCCAGGGCCGCCTGCTGTGGTCGGGCGCGGACCGCCCGGGCCGCATGCACGACCAGACCGCGATGCGCACCGAGGGCATCGCCGAGCAGTTCCGGCTCCGCCCAGAAGTGACGGCCGAGGTCGACGAGGGCTACCGGGGTCTGGCCAACGAGTTCCCCGACCAGATCAGCGCCCCGCCGAAGAAGCCGAAGGAGGATGCGCCGCTCGGCGAGTGGTACGCCTGGCGGGAGATGCGCCGACGGCAGTCCTCGGAGCGGATCTGCGTCGAGCACGCCAACGCCGAATTGCGGCAGTGGCGCCCGCTCCAGCGCTACACCGGTCCCCGCGAGGACTAGGGTCTGATGCAGGTTCGGGTGACAGGTTGAGTCACGCGGCCTGGAGGGCCGGTGTGGTCATGACGGTCTCGAATTCGACGGGGGTCAGTCGGCCGAGGGCAGCTTGCCG
>NZ_JBGWAB010000206.1:0-8914 GCF_041862025.1 Streptomyces sp. AB3(2024) | reverse complement strand
CCGATCTCTCCGGGGCCGGGCTGCGCGCCCCCGCGCGGGCGCGGGAGGAAGGTGTCGGGGGCCGACGGGAGGCCCAGCAGCTCCGCCAGGCGGGGCGAGGCGGCCAGCGAGGCGGCCGCTCGTCCCTCGGCCGCGTGGGCGGCTTCGGCGGCTTCCGCGGCGTCGGCGGCGCGGGCGGCGGTGAGCTCGGCGCGGGATTCGGCGGCGGTGGCTTCGCGGGCGGCGTCGGCGGCGGCACGGGCGGCCTCTCGGGACTCCTCCCAGGCGGCGACGGCGACCTTCTCGGCGTCGCTGGCGGCGAGCGCGGCGCGGGCCGGGTCCGCGTCGGGCGCGGTGTCGTCGAGCCAGCCGGCCTTCACGGCCTCGGCGGTCTCCTGCGCGACCTCGGCGAGGCGGGTGCGCAGGTGTTCGGCCTCGCTGCGGGCGCGCTGGGCGGCGGTGGCGGCGGAGGTGGCGTCGCGGTGGGCGGTCTCGCCGATGTCCTGGAGCCCGGCGGAGCGCTCCTCCTCCTCGTTGGCGGCCCGCTCGCCCTGTTCGGCGGCGGTGTGCAGGGCCCGTACCAGCTCGGCGGCGGCCGTGGCGCGCGCGGCCAGGGCCGGGGCGGCGTCCCGCTCGGCCTCCAGGATCGCGGCGGCGACCCGGGCGGAGCGGTCGGCGGCTGCGCGGTGGCGCAGCACGGTCTCGGCGGCCTGCCAGGCGGAGTGCAGGGTGCGGGCTTCGAGGAGCTCGCGGCGCTGGGCGGCGGCGGCCTTGTCGGCCACGGTCAGGGCCAGCGAGGCGTGGCGGTAGGCGAGTTCGGCGGAGACCGCGGCGCTGCGGGTGCGCTGCGCCTCGGCGGCGGTGACCTCGTGGGCAGCGCCGGTGACCCGCTGGGCGAGGTCGGCCGCACGGCCGCGTTCCGCGCCGGCGCGGGCGGACAGCCGCCGGGCGAGGGTGCGCGTACGGCGTTCGGCGCCGGCGTGGACGTCGCGCAGCCGGGAGCGGGTCTCGGCGGCCTCGACGATGCGGGTGAGGAGGTCCACCGAGCCCGCGGTGAAGTCGCGTTCGGCCATCAGTTCGGCGCGGCGGCCCAGCTTGTTGCCGAAGCCGTGGACCAGGTCGGCGAGGCCGTCGGTGTCGCGGGTGTCGGTGACGGCGCGCAGCAGCAGGTCGGTGAAGTCGGAGTCCTTCTTGACCGCGAACAGGCCCGCCGCCTCGCCCTCGTCGGCGTTCATCTCGCGCTGGTAGCGGAAGAGTTCGGGGTCGAGGCCGAGTTCGGTGAGGTGCTCGTTCCAGCGGTCGTGGATCTCCTCGAAGTACACCTCCAGGTGCGGGTACGCCTTCCCGGCCTCGGTGAGGGCGTCGCGGAAGCCCTTCATCGTGCGGCGTCGGCCCTGGGCGCCGGAGGCTCCCTCGACGGGTGGGCGTACGGCGGTGGCCTCGGCGACGGGGAGGTTGTCCAGGCTCAGACCCGGACCGGGGCGGAAGGAGTACCAGGCCTCGGCGAACTTGCGGGGGTCGTTGGAGACCTGCCGGCCGCGCCACTCGCTGACCTTGCCGACCACCACGCATTCGCCGGTCTGGGTGTGCTGCCACTCCAGGGCGACGTGGCCGCAGTCGTCGGCGAGCAGGAATTTGCGCAGCACGCCGGAGCTGGCGCCGCCGAGGGTGTTGCGGTGGCCGGGGAGCATCACCGAGAAGATCAGCTTGAGCAGGACGGACTTGCCTCCGCCGTTCTCCAGGAAGAGCACGCCGGCGGGCGCGGGGCGCCGGGGCGGCCCGGTGGGCTCGTCCTCGAAGAACTCCGCCTGGGCGGGCGCCGGGTGGGGCACCGGCTCACCGACTCCCCGCAGGTCGAGCACGGTGTCGGCGTAGCGTGCGCCGGCGGGCCCGATGGAGTAGAGGCGGATCCGGGACAGCTCGTACATGGCGGCGGACTCTCGTGCTCTGTCGTGGGTCGTGTGCGTGGGGGGCGTACGGGATCGGGTGCGTGCTCAGGCGTGGAAGGGCAGGCCCGCGTCGGCGGCCAGTTCCAGGTCGTCGCCCTCGGGCGGCGGCAGCAGGGTGGCGGAGCCGTCGCTGACGGGGACCACGCCCAGTTCCAGGAGTTCGGCCATGGCCGCGCTGCCCGCCATGTCGCGGACCTGGAGCTGGTAGCGGGGGGTGGTGCGGTAGGTGCCGCCCGCCTCGTCGCCGGTGCGCTGGAGGAACCCGGACTCGGTGAGGAAGGCGGCGGCCTTGCCGACGATGCCGGTGGTGGAGCCGGCGAGCCGGCGGGCGTCCTTGGTGGCTCCGGTGGCGCTGCGGCGGGCGTAGACCCGCCAGGCGGCCTCCAGGCCGGGGGCGTCGGAGGCGGGGTCGGTGTTCTCGCCGAGTTCCTCGGCGCGCTCCTCCAGGCGGCGGCAGGTCTGGCGGACGAAGGCGTCGACGCCGTTGACGGTGACGCGGCCGATGTAGCCGTTGTCGGCGAGGTCCTCGGGACGGGGGAAGGCGAGGGCGGCGACGGCGAGGTGGGCGAGGCCGTGCAGGAAGCGGTCGCCGCCGTCGGCGGCGGTACGGCGGGCGTAGTCGCCCATGCGGACGGCGAAGACGGAGTCCTCGGCGGCGGCGACGGCCATCCCGGCGCGGGGGGACACCTCCAGGACGACGAGGCCGAGGCCGGTGGCGACGGCGTCGGCGAGCCGCCCGAAGGGGGGCTCCTCGCGGTAGCGGCGCAGCAGCTCGGCGTACTCCGCGTCGCGGGCGGGCAGCAGCCGGGGCTGGAGTCCGAAGGCGACGAGGCGGGCCGCGTCGGCGGCGTCGGCGGGCGTGACGGACCCGGCGGCGGGCGCGGCGGGAGCCGACGGCGCCTCGGACTCGCTCCACGCGGGGTGCGGCTCGCTCCACGCGGGGCGCTCGGCGTGGTGGTCGCTCACTGGTACGTCTCCTCGGCGGTGCGGTGCGGGGTCGGTGCGGTGGGGGTGCCGGCCGGGGCGCGGCGGTGGCCGGGGCGCGGGCGGGGCGGGGTCACGATGCCTCCGCGCGGTCGGCCGCCATGCCGGCGGCGTCCAGGAGGGCCGTGCCGACGATGAGGTCCGCACCGCCGAACTCCGGGTCGTCGAGCTCGGTGCCGTCGTCCACGGCGAACAGCATGCGCTCCTCGCCCTGGCGGTACGCCGTGCCCACCGCCGGGCTCGCGGCGTGGACGGCCAGCAGGGCCACCAGGTAGGGCAGGTCCGGGTCGTCGCGCCGGGCCTCGGCGAGCAGCCCGGACAGCCGGCGCGGGGCGTCGTGCGGGAGGTCCAGGAGCCGGGTCGCGCGGGCGAGCTGCTCCTCGCTGAAGCGGCTGTCGTCGGGGGTGGCGATCAGGTCGGGCTCCGGCATCTCCACGCCGAGGTGCTCCCGCTCCACGGGCGGGGTCAGCAGGATCTCCACCAGGTCGGCGACCCGGACCGAGACGGGGGTGCGCAGCCCGGTGCCCGCGGCGAAGAAGGCGTCGGTGACCCGGGTGGCCCGCTCCAGCGGCAGCGGCAGCAGGGGGGCCACGAGCTGGCCGTAGAGGTCGATGCCGGAGCGCGGGGCGGGCGCGGCGAAGGCCTGGCGGTCCTGTTCGGCACGGAAGAGCGGGCCGGCGTCGAGCAGCCGGGACTGGAGCTGGGTGTGCCGGCGGATGCAGTCCTTGACGATGTCGACGAGTTCGGCCGCGCGCCGCTTGTTGTCCGGGTCCTCCGCCTCGTCGCGCGCCTTGCGGATGTTGGTGAGGATCGCGTTCTCGTGCCGGTAGCGGTCGGCGACGTGGTCGAGGGCCTCGGCGATCATGTCCGGGACGGCCCGGAGCCAGTCCACGGCGCGGACGTTGCGCCGCGTCGCGTCGAGGGTGCGGCGCAACGTCTCGGCGTACTGGACCGTGCGGTAGCGGGCCTGCTCGGCGGCGAGCTGCGCGTCCGCGAGCCGGCCGCGGCTGATCAGCACCTCCAGCTTGACCTCGGCGGCGATCTGCGCGCTGGTGACGTCCGTGTCGAGCGCGCCGACCAGGACGTTGACCGCCTCGTCGGTGGTGCGCAGGTACACGGCGCCGCCGTAGCCCGGGACCTCCTCGATCAGCTTGAAGTCGTAGTCGCGCCGGACGTACACGCCGTCCGGGCCGAAGGTGCCGTAGATCGCGCGGAAGCCGCGGTCCACGCTGCCCACGTTGATCAGGTTCTCCAGCACCCAGCGCGCGACGCGCTCGTGCTCGGCCGCCGGGCGCGCGGGGGCCTGGGCGGCGACGCGCGGCAGCAGGCGGGCCACTATCTGCTCGTGGTCGGCCCCTGTGTCGAAGTCCATGTTGAGCGTGACCAGGTCGATCGCCGACAGCGCCACCTCCGCCATGGCGTAGACCCCGTACTCGCCGGCCAGATTGGCCTTGCGGACGTCGAGGTCGTGCAGCGGGGCGGTGCAGGCGAGGGCGCGCAGCCGACGGGCCAGGCCCTCGTCGGCGGCGGGGCCCGGCGCCGGGGACGCGAGGGTCTTCGCCGGGGCAGGGAGAGTCACGACGGAAAGACTAGGCGGTGTCACGGACAACATCCCAAACGGCATGGTTCGGCCGGATCGTCCCCGCCGTCGTGGAGGGACGCGCGTGCCCTGTTCTACGCTCGCCGCATGGCTTCCATGATCACATCTCCCGCGGCCCCGATCGACCTCAACGCCGACCTGGGCGAGGGTTTCGGACGGTGGACGCTGACCGACGACGCGGCCCTGCTGTCCGTGGTCACGAGCGCCAACGTGGCCTGCGGCTTCCACGCCGGCGATCCCTCGATCATGCGCCGGGTCTGCGAGCTGGCCGCCGAACGCGGCGTACGCATCGGCGCGCAGGTCTCGTACCGCGATCTGGCGGGCTTCGGACGGCGTTCGATGGACGTGCCGCCGGGGGAGCTGGCGGACGAGGTCGCCTACCAGATCGGGGCCCTGGAGGTGTTCGCCCGCGCCGCCGGGTCCCGGGTGTCGTACGTGAAACCGCACGGCGCCCTCTACAACCGCACCGTGCACGACGCGGCCCAGGCGGGCGCGGTCGTCGCCGGGGTCCGGCTCGCCGCCGGGGAGGCCGGGCTGCCGGTGCTGGGCCTGCCCGGGTCGCGGCTCCTCGCCGCCGCCGCGGAGGCCGGACTGGAGCCCGTACCGGAGGCCTTCGCCGACCGGGCGTACACGCCCGGCGGGACGCTGGTCCCGCGCGGCGAGCCCGGAGCGGTGGTCCACGACCCGGACGCGGTGGTCGCGCGGGCGGTGGGGATGGCCGCCGGGGGCTCCGTGACAGCCGCCGACGGGAGCCGGATCGCCGTGGCCACCCGCTCGCTGTGCGTGCACGGGGACACCCCGGGGGCGGCGGAGCTGGCCCGGCGGGTCCGGGACGCGCTGGGCGCGGCCGGGGTGCGGGTGGAGGCCTTCGCGTGAGGGCCCTGGTGGTGGGGGCGCGGGCCCTGCTGGTCGAGGTGGACTCGGCGCACGAGGTGGCCGCGCTCCACGCCGAGCTGCTGCGCCGCCGGGACGCGGGCGAGCTGGAGGGCGTACGGGAGGTGGTGCCGGCCGCCCGGACCGTGCTGCTGGACGGCGTACCGCGGCCGGCCGCGCTGGCGGCCCGGATCGCGGGCTGGAAGGTGCCGCCGCTCGCGGAGACCGAAGGGCCGCTGGTCACCGTCCCCGTACGGTACGACGGCGCCGACCTCGCGGAGGTGGCCGCGGCCTGGGGCGTGGCGCGGGACGAGGTCGCGGGGCTGGTCGGCGGCACCGTCTTCCGGGTGGCCTTCTGCGGGTTCGCACCCGGCTTCGGCTACCTGACGGGGCTGCCGGAGCGGCTGTGGCTGCCCCGGCGCGCCACGCCCCGTACGGCCGTCCCGGCGGGTTCGCTGGCGCTGGCCGGGGAGTACGCGGGGGTCTACCCGCGCTCCTCCCCCGGCGGCTGGCAGCTGATCGGGTCGACCGACGCGGTGCTGTGGGACCCGGCGCGGGATCCCGCGGCACTGTTCGCGCCCGGGGTACGGGTGCGGTTCACGGAGGCGGGGGCATGACGGAGCTGCTGGTGCTGCGGGCGGGCGCCCTGACCACCCTCCAGGACCTGGGCCGCCCCGGGTACGCCCACCTGGGCGTACCCCGCTCGGGCGCCCTGGACGCCGCCGCGCACGCCCTGGCCAACCGGCTGCTGGGCAATCCGGCCGGTGCCGCGACGCTGGAGACCACCTTCGACGGGGTCACGCTGCGCGCCCTGTCCCCGGTCATGGTGGCCGTGACCGGGGCTCCCTGCGCGGTACGGGTCTGCGGGCGCCCGGCGGCCTGGGGTGCGCCGGTCCGGCTGCGGGCGGGGGCGGAGCTGGACGTGGGCCGGGCGGAGTCCGGGCTGCGCGGCTACGTCGCGGTGCGGGGCGGGTTCGCCGTCCCGCCGGTGCTGGGCAGCCGCGCGACGGACCTGCTCTCGGGGCTGGGCCCGCCGGTCCTGACGGCCGGGACGGTACTGCCGGTGGGACCCCCGGGGCCCGGCCCGGTGTCCGGGGCGGACGCCCTGCGGGTGCCGGCGGCGCCCGGGGCCCCGGGGGTCCCGGGCGAGCTGGTGCTCCCGCTGCGGCCGGGGCCGCGCGCCGACTGGTTCACGGGGGCTTCGCTGGCCCGGCTGCTGACGGCGCGCTACCGGGTGTCGGCGGCGTCCAACCGCATCGGCCTGCGCACCGAGGCGGGCCCGCCGCTCGCCCGCGCCCGGGGCGGGGAGCTGCCGAGCGAGGGAATGGTACTGGGCACGGTGCAGGTGCCCCCGGACGGCCTGCCGGTGGTGTTCCTGGCCGACCATCCGGTGACCGGGGGCTACCCGGTGGTCGGCGTGGTCCCGGAGGGCCCGGCCCTGGACGCGGCGGCCCAGGCGCGTCCGGGGGTGGGGGTGCGGTTCGTGGGGGTGGGGTGAGGGGTGGGTGGGGGCGGGCGGGGGACTACCGGGGGGCGGCGGCCAGCCGGTAGAGCACGTTGCGGCGCAGCGGGCCCTCGGGCTCCTCGGGGTCGTCGAAGTCCCCGGCGGGGTCGTACGTCATCCCGATGCGCCGCATCACCGCCTGCGAGGGGAGGTTGGTGGCCGCCGTCACGGCGAGGACCTCGGGCAGGGCGAGGGCGTCCAGCCCGAAGGACACGGCGGCCAGGGCGGCTTCGGTGGCGAACCCCTGCCCCCAGGCGGAGCGTGCCAGCCGCCAGCCGGCCTCCACCCCGGTGAAGGGCATGCCCTCGTCGACGGGGTCCAGCCCGGTGAGCCCGATGAACTCACCGGTGGCCACGACCTCGACGGCCCACCAGCCCCAGCCCCGCTCCTCCAGGGCCGCCTGGAAGCGAGCGGCGGACGCCGCGCTCTGCTCGGGCGTGAGCACCCTGGAGAAGTACCTGCGGACCTCCGGGTCGGCGTTCATCGCCGCCCAGGGCCCGATATCGGACTCCCGCCACCCGCGCAGCACCAGACGCTCGGTCTTCAACTCGTACATCCGGCCAAGGTAGCGGGGCGGGGCGGGGTATGGGGCGGCGGGACTTGACCTGGCCCGCATCAGGGAGGGCTGGGGGGTTCCCGTCAGTCTCACTGTCCTTCCGTGTCGGGCCCCACATCCCTCACGGCCCAAGGCCCGGGCGGCAGACGCATCGGATCGCTACGCGCTTCGCACGGCACAGCGTCCGGCGGCCATCCGGGGCTGGTACCCGCACGGAAGGACGATCGGATGGCTCTGGCGGGCGGGCAGGCGCCGCCTTCGGCACGCGTGTGGTCAGGAAGCGGCACGGGCGATCATGGAGGCAACGATGAGGTGGTGGAAGGGCTCGATGAGCCTGAAGTAGAGACGGCCGACCGGCCGGTTGAAACGGACGACCGTGGTGCAGACGCCCTCCAGACCCGGTCCGTCGGCCCTGGGGCGGACCGCGAACGAGGCACGGAAGTCCAGGTGCTTGTCGTCGTCGCCACAGAGGATCTCGTCCTCACGGACCTCCAGGACCCTGAAGGGTCCCTTCCCGCCTCCCGGCTCGATGCGGGTGTCCTGTGCCGGCGCACGCTCCTGCACCCGCAGGCCGAAGGGAGCGACCAGCCTGTCGCGCACGGCCATCAGCCGGCCCGTCCAGCGTGGACGATTCGACATCAGCAGTCGTGCGAAGCCCTCGGCGTTCGTGCCCGGGGGAAGGTCGACGGCTACCGCGTCGACGTGGTCGTACGACCCCAGACTGGCACCTGCCGCTTGCACCACGGGTAGCACATTCCTGCGAACTGCCTTGGCCATGAAGCCATTAGCTCACACGTCCCGCGACCCACTCACCCCGGGCCCACTCACCCCGGGCCCGGTAGCCCCGGTGTCCGGCCCAGGACGGCCACCGAACGCCGGCCGCCGGACGCCGGACGCCGGACGCCGGACGCTTGAATATGCGCAACGCGTAGCGATCTGATGCGGCTGTCGGCCTTCCAGGCCCATCCGATCGTCCTTCCGTGCAGGTACCAGCCCAGGACGGGCGGTGGACGCTATACGGAGTGAAGCGCGTAGCGATCCGATGCGCCTGGGACCGGCACCAGGACCGCTGAACGGTCTGGTCGCCATTTCGTGTGGCCTGGCAGCCCCCGGCCCGGAATCCGATGGATGTCGGCCCGCATCTCGGGTCTGCCCGGGCGGGGAGGGGTCGAGGGTCTCTGACTGACCCTCCTGCCCTCGCTTCCCTCCCGGCCGTTTCCCTGGGGGCTTCCCGACAGTCTTTGGCATTCCGGGACGGGTCGGCCTGTCAAGGGTGGCCGAAGGCCATCGCGAAGCAATGCCGCGTAGTTAAGCGGTGTTGGGGGTTGTCGAGCGGGTTGCTGGTGGAGGGGTGAGGGAGCAGGCCGCGGGCGAAGGTGACCTCGTCGCCGTCCTCGGCCGAGCCGACCGTCGCGCCGATCAGGCCGCGGGTGCCGGTGGCCACCAGGGCAACGATCCGCAGCGTGGGG
>NZ_JBGWAB010000205.1:0-8941 GCF_041862025.1 Streptomyces sp. AB3(2024) | reverse complement strand
CATATCAACCGCGGCGTCCAACTCCACCTCCTCGATCTCCTCGACACCGACATCGGACAAACCCGATGGCCACAGACCTGAAACGGTCACCCGCGAAGTACGGGTCTAGTGCGAGACGCAGAGCTCGTTGCCCTCCGGGTCGGCGAGGGTGGTCCAGGCGAAGGGGCCCTGGCGGCCCTCGTGGAGGCGGGTGGCGCCCTTGGACAGGAGGCGCTCGACGAGGGCCTCGGGGTCGTCCTCGCCGGTGCGGACGTCGAGGTGGACGCGGTTCTTGACGGTCTTGGGCTCCAGTACGAACTGGAAGAGCATCCGGGGGGCGCGGTCGAGCCCGTCGGGGTGGCGGATGCCGGCGCCGGCCTTCCAGACGAGCGTGCCGCGGTGGGTGGTGGTGTCCTCCTCCGTGGCATGGCCGGCTTCGATCATGCCGCGGATGAACTTCTCGTCGCTCGGATCCACTTCCCAGCCGAGGGACTCGGCCCACCAGTCGGCGAGCGCGTGCGGTGCGGTGGAGTCGATGGTCACCTGAAACGTGTAGGCCATGCCCGGACCCTACTGAGCGTCCCGGGGCGCCGCCAGCGCGGTTGCGCCGCCCAGGCCACGAGGGTGAGCAGCCAGGCGGCGACCGCGATCCAGAGCAGCACCTCGCCGAGGGGGTGCAGCCAGGGCACGCCGGTGGGCACGGCGGCGGAGAGGCAGGCGGTGGCCGTCATGCCGAGCGGGAAGACGGTGGACCAGCGGCGGATGTCGTAGTGCGTACGGGGGCTGCGGACTTCGGCGGCGAGCAGGACGGCGTACCAGCCCAGGGAGATCGCCAGGGCCACGAGGGTGGCGGTGCGCAGCGCGGTGTGCGCGGCGCCGGTCCACAGGGGGGCGGCGGTGAGCTTGGCGCCGGCCAGGGCGGTGATGGACAGGGCGCCGCCCGCCACCCAGTGGTCGCCGGCCCCGCCGAGCACCTCCCGGAAGTCGAAGCGGCGCAGGGCGACGACGTACAGCAGAGCGCCGAGGCAGAAGCAGGCCAGGGCGGCCCGGTTCAGCCAGTCGAGGCGGTGGGCGGCGGCGAGGGTGGCCGACAGGACGGCGAGTCCCTGGGTGGCGACGCACACGAGGAAGGCGGCCCCGGGCATGCGGTGGTGCCAGTGACGCATGACGGCGCAGAGGAGGCCGGGCCAGATCACGGCGGAGAGGACGAGCAGGGCGGCGGCCAGGCCCTGGAGTCCGAGCTGGGAGAGGCGGGTGCCGAGCACGGCCGTGGCGGCGACCGCGGTCAGGGCGGCCGGGGTGTCGGCCTCGGCGCGGAAGCGGCCGCGGTCGGCGGCGAGCCGGATGACGAAGTCGGCGGCGAGCAGGAGCCACAGCACGGCGGCGATGACCAGCGCGGCCAGCGAGGCTCCGGTGTGGCCGGTCAACTGGAGGCCGACGGAGAGGATGCCGGCGGCCATGACCGCACCGCCGGCGGCGGGCGGGAGTCCCGCCCACCAGCTGCACACCGCCCGGTCGGCCATCGCCGCTCACATCACGCCGCGGGTGCGGAACTGGATGCTGATCCGGGGGCCGACGGCCCGGACGGACTTGGGGACGGCGTGTTCCATGGTGCGCTGGCAGGAGCCGCCCATCACGACGAGGTCGCCGTGGCCGAGCGGCAGCCGCAGCAGGACGGGGCCGCCGTCGCGGGGGCGCAGCACCAGGTCGCGGGGGTCTCCGACGGAGAGGATCGCGACCATGGTGTCCTCGGTGGCGGAGCGGCCGGTGCGGTCGCCGTGCCAGGCGACGCTGTCGCGGCCGTCGCGGTAGAGGCAGAGCCCGGCGGTGACGAAGGGTTCGCCGAGTTCGGCCGCGTAGTGGCGGCCGAGGGCCTCGCGGGCCTCGGTGAGCACGGGGTGCGGGAGGGGCTCGCCGGCCCCGTAGGAGGCCAGCAGCCGGGGCACTTCCACCCGTCGGTCGTACATCTGCCGGCTCTCGGCGCGCCAGGGCACGTCGGCGGCGAGCCGTTCGAAGAGGGCGTCGGCGCCGGCGAGCCAGCCGGGGAGCCGGTCGACCCACGCTCCGGCGCCCAGCCCGGTCCGCCGCACCGGCGAGAGCGGTCCGAGCCGGATCTCGTCGGTCTGGTCGAAGAGGGAGCCCTGGAGTGCGTGCATGGTTCCAGCCTACCGCCGCATCCGAACACCTGCTCGATTACATGTCCACGCCGCGCCCCCCGGCTCACCCCCGTACCCCTGGTGCTGCGGCCCGCCGGGAGGGGATCATGGGCGGCGCGCGTTGGCCGTCATCGCCGCAGCGAGTGCAGGAGGTACGTGTGTCCGTAGCGTCGAGTCGTGCGTCCGGGAGTTCCGGGGTCCCTCTGCTCCGCGAGACGATCGGGGACAACCTCGACCGGACCGTGCGGCGCTTCCCCGGCCGGGACGCCCTCGTGGACGTGGCCGCCGGCCGCCGGTGGACGTACGCGGAGCTGGCCGCCGAGGTGGACGCCCTGGCCCTCGGGCTGCTGGACCTCGGGATCGTCAAGGGCGACCGGGTCGGCATCTGGGCGCCCAACCGCGCCGAGTGGACGCTGGTGCAGTACGCGACCGCGAAGATCGGGGCGATCCTGGTCACCGTCAACCCGGCGTACCGCTCCCACGAGCTGGAGTACGTGCTCGGCCAGTCCGGCATCCGGCTCCTGGTCGCCGCGGAGAGCTTCAAGACCTCCGACTACGCGGCGATGATCGAGGAGGTCCGGCCGCGCTGCCCGGGGCTGGAGTTCACCGTCCTGTTCGACGGGCCGGAGTGGGAGGCGCTGCTGGAACGCGGACGCGCGGCCGATCCGGACGCGCTGGCGCGGGCGCGGGCCGCGCTGGGCCCGGACGACCCGATCAACATCCAGTACACCTCGGGCACCACGGGCTTCCCCAAGGGCGCCACCCTCTCGCACCACAACATCCTCAACAACGGCTTCTTCGTCGGCGAGCTGTGCGGGTACGACGAGCGGGACCGGGTGTGCATCCCCGTCCCCTTCTACCACTGCTTCGGGATGGTGATGGGCAACCTCGCCTGCACCAGCCACGGTGCGGCGATGGTGATCCCCGCACCCGCCTTCGACCCGGCGGCGACGCTGGCGGCGGTGGAGGCGGAGGCCTGCACCTCGCTGTACGGGGTCCCCACCATGTTCATCTCCGAGCTGGCCGCCCCCGGCTTCGACGGGTACGACCTGTCGAGCCTGCGCACCGGGATCATGGCGGGATCACCGTGCCCGGTGGAGGTCATGAACGAGGTCATCGAGCGGATGGGGATGACCGAGGTCTCCATCTGTTACGGCATGACGGAGACCTCTCCCGTGTCCACGCAGACCCGGGTGGACGACTCCGTCGAGCGCCGGGTCTCCACCGTGGGCCGGGTGGGCCCGCACCTGGAGATCCAGGTGGTCGATCCGCAGTCGGGCCGGACCGTCCCCCGCGGCACCCCGGGCGAACTGTGCACCCGGGGCTACTCGGTCATGCTCGGCTACTGGGGCGAGCCGGAGAAGACCGCCGAGGCCGTCGACCCGGAGGGCTGGATGCACACCGGCGACCTGGCGGTCATGGACGGGGACGGCTACCTGAGCATCACCGGCCGGATCAAGGACATGGTGATCCGGGGCGGCGAGAACCTCTACCCGCGCGAGATCGAGGAGTTCCTCCACGCCCACCCCGACGTCCTGGACGTCCAGGTCATCGGGGTGCCCGACCCGAAGTACGGGGAGGAGCTGATGGCGTGGGTGCGGATGCGCGAGGGGGCCGAGCCGCTGACCGCGCAGACCGTGCGCGCGTACTGCGCCGGGCGGCTCGCCCATTTCAAGATCCCCCGCTACGTCCACGTCGTGGAGGAGTTCCCCATGACCGTCACCGGGAAGATCCGCAAGATCGAGATGCGTGCGATGGCGGCCCGCCTGCTGGAGGCGCAGGCCGCGGGGGCCGGCGGCGCCTGACCCCGCTCCGGCTGCGGTGGGCGGGGCGGGGCAGCCCGGTCGGGGTGGCGGATCCTTTCGCCAGTACGACTGATCCGCCCATGTGGGTGGACCCGCGTCACCGCCCCCGGCCGGACCCGGCACCCGCGCCTATAAAGGGGCCCGTCACATTGATCGACTGATGGGTCCTCACCATGCTGCAGGCCGCTCTGCGGGTGCTCGCCGCCGTCTCCCTCGCCTCCCTCGGCTCCGCCGCCGTCTCCCCCGCCACGGCCGCCGCCTCGCCCGTCACCGCGGCGGCCGTCTACGACGACCCGCTCACCACGCCCTGCGGACCGACCGTCGAGTACCGCGCCCGGGACTGGTGGCGCACGACGACCAACCCCTCGCTGGCCGGCCCGGTCGCCGAAGCCGCCGCGGCCGAGCGGTGGCAGTGGCGCACGGACGTCAACACCCTGTGGCGCGGCGACACCCGGGAGACCGTGGACGAGATCTTCCGGACCGGTTTCACGCCCCGGGGCGAGCAGGTGACCCCGCTCGCCGAGTACATCGTCAAGGGCGGCGGCCAGAACAGCGCGCACCTCAGCACCAGTTGTGAGAAGTGGGTGGCGCAGAAGTTCGCCACGTACGGCAGCGAGAAGACCGGCTGGGTCTACGAGATCTACGCCCCCGGCGGCATCGACGTGAACGCCACCGCCCGCCTGAACAACTACAACTCGCCCTACCTCTGGAACAAGGAGGTCGACTTCCCCGGCGGGGTCAAGGGCCGCTACATCAAGGGGGCCTGCAAGTTCCGGCTGACCTACACGGACCCGCAGACGAAGGTCAGCACCTTCGAGGAGCTCGGCTGCAAGAACAACGCCGACTTCGCGCCCTACGCGACGGACGCCGCCGCGCTCGCCGCGGCCCGCTGACGCGGCTCCGCCGGGCCGCCGGGCCGCCGGGCCGTTCAGATCCGGATGACCAGCTTGCCGCGCGCGCCGCCGGAGCGCAGATGGCGGATCGCCTCGGGGACCTCGTCCAGGGGGTAGGAGCGGTCCACGGCGGGGGTCACGGCGCCGGAGTCGATCAGCTCGGCCAGGGTGACGAGGTCGGCGGCGCGGGGCGCGGCGGCCAGCCCGCACAGGCGGTGGCGGACGAACGGGGACAGCAGCTGGGCGCGCAGCTGCCGGTCGGTGCCGCCGATCCAGCTCCCCTCCCCCTCACCTCCGACGATCACGAGGGTGCCGCGCGGAGTGAGGGCCCGGCGCAGCCGGCCGAGGGGCCGGTTGCCGCCGGTGTCCACGATGAGGTCGTAACGGCGGCTTCCGTCGACGGGGTCCTCGTGGGTGTGGTCCAGGACCTCGTCGGCGCCGAGGGAGCGGACCAGGTCCGCCTTGGCGGGGCGGCACGTCCCGGTGACGCGGCCCGCGCCGAGGGCCTTGGCCAGCTGGACGGCGTACGATCCGACGCCGCCCGACGCCCCGAGGACGAGCACGCTCTGGCCGGGCGCCAGCCGGCCGCGGTCGCGCAGGGCCTGCAGGGCGGTGCAGGCGGAGACGGGCACGGCCGCGGCCTGTTCGGCGGTGAGGCGGGCCGGGCGCGGTGCCAGCCGGTCGGCGCGGGCGAGGGCGTACTCGGCGAAGGCGCCGACGCCGGTCCCGTAGACCTCGTCGCCGGGGCGCAGTCCGGTCACTCCGGGGCCCACCTCCGTCACCCGGCCCGCGGCGTCCTGGCCGGGTGTCCGGGCCTTGGGGGCCCGCAGCCCGAACCCCAGGGCGCGCAGCAGGTAGGGGCGGCCCGCCATCAGGTGCCAGACGCCCTGGTCGACCCCGGCGGCGTGGACCTTCAGGAGGACCTCGCCGGTGCCGGGGACGGGCCGTTCCACCTCTTCGACGCGCAGGACCTCGGGCGGTCCGTAGACGTCCTGGACCACTGCTCTCACGGGGTGCCTCCATCGGGCAGGGGGGTGGTGGCGGAGTACTGGAAGACCTGGTCCAGCGGGACGCGGAAAACCGCGGCGATCTGGAAGGCCATCTCCAGGGTGGGCGAGTAGCGGCCCTGTTCGATGGCGATCACGGTCTGGCGGCTGACGCCGATGTGGCGGGCGAGTTCGGCCTGGGTCATCTCGCCGTGGGCGAAGCGCTGCGCCCTGATGGTGTTGGTGACCCGGGTCGGCCTCACCACGGGTGGAAGCCGAGGCGGTAGGAGACGAGTTTGACGGTGGAGCTGAGGAGGGAGGAGAGGACGAAGGCCAGGTAGACGGCGTTGGCGATCCAGAAGGTCGGCGCGTCGGCCATGGCCAGGCAGAGGGCGCTCACGGCGCCCATCACCACGAAGGACTGTCCGACGTACTCGCCGAAGCGGTGGATCTCCCGGTCGCGCTGGTCCTTGGCGGCGCCCTCCTCGCCGGAGGTGGCGGCGACGGCGATGTTGGCGGCGATCGTGACGGCGATCGACAGCCCGACCGACCACAGCAGGGCGGCGGCGTAGGGGGCCCGCTCCAGCGCCACGCCCTCGGGCCGGGACAGCACCACGCACAGGTAGGCGGCGTACGACACCGCCGCGACAACCAGCATGATCCACGAACGTCTCTCTTCGACAGCCATTCCGGCCCCCGCTTTCCATGTCAAGAAAACCAGACATGGGTAGTGTCAAGGACACCGGACATCGTGTCAAGATTCTTTGACTTCAGCCGGTCGGGGGCGGGGTGGTGCCGTGGATCCGGGCGAGGACGAGGACCGTGTCGTCCGTCGGCGCGGCGGGCAGCATGGCCGTCAGGACACGGTCCGCCATCTCCTCCAACGAGCCTTCTGCGCTGCTCAGTTCGGTGCGCAGCGCGGCCAGTCCGGCGTCGATGTCCCGGCCGCGCGCCTCGATCAGCCCGTCGGTGTAGAGGGCGAGGACGGCGCCGTCGGGAAGGTGGGTCCGCATGGTCCGGAAGGGAACGCCGCCGACCCCGAGGGGGACGCCCATGGCGTCGGCGAGGGTCTCCACGGCCCCGTCCGGGTGGCGCACCAGGAGCGGGGGGTGGCCGGCTCCGGCGATCCGGGCGTCGCCGGTGTGGGGGTCGTAGGCCACGTAGAGGCAGGTGGCCAGCTCGATGCCGGACTCCCTTGCGCAGAGGTCGAGTTCGGTGAGCAGGTCGTGCGGCTCCGGGCCGTGCCGGGCCAGCGCCTCGGCCGTGATGCGCAGCCGTCCCATCGACGCGGCGGCCGGTACGCCGTGGCCCATGACGTCACCGACGACGAGGGCGACCCGGTCACCGGGCAGTCCGATCACGTCGTACCAGTCGCCGCCGACCTCGGTGACACGGCTGCCGGGGAGGTAGCGGTGGGCGACGGTGAGGTGGGGGCCGGGCTGCAGCGCATCGGGCAGCAGGGCGCGCTGCAGGGTCAGGGCGATGTCCTGGACCTGGCTGTAGAGGCGTGCGTTGTCCAGGCACAGGGCGGCACGGGAGGCGAGTTCGCCGGCCAGGCTCAGGTCCTGCTCGGTGAAGGCGGGGCGCTCGACGGCCCGGCCGAACATGGCGATGCCCTGGACGGTGCCGCGGGCGACGAGCGGGGCGATCAGGATGCCGACCAGGCCGCTGTCCAGGATCACCCGGGCGCGCTCGGGGTGCGCGATGGTACGGGTGGTGAAGTCCTCGTCCACGGGGACGAGGAGCGGGCGGCCCGTGGCGAACATCCGGTGGACGCTGGAGCCGGGCGGGTACTTCACGTGTTCGAGGCCCTCAAGCTGTTCGACGGCGGGCCGGGACAGCTTCGCCCGGGCGGCGATCCGGCGGGTGAAGAGGGGCAGGCGCGGGTCGAAGGCCTCGGTGGGGTCCATCCACTCCACCAGTTCGACGACCGAGCCGTCACAGAACTCCGGGACGGCGACGTCGACCAGTTCCCGGGCGGTGGTGGCCACGTCGAGGGTGGTGCCGATCCGGGCGGCCGCCCGGTCCAGCAGGTCGAGGCGCCGGCGGGCGGCCGTCGCCTCCAGGAGCGCCCGCTCCCGGTCGGTGACGTCCACGACCAGTCCGCCCACCCCGGAACGGGTGCCGACCGCGCGGCTGAGCGGGAAGAGGCTGAACGAACGCACCTGGTCGCGGTCGGGGTGGCCCGGGGTCCGCAGTCCCACCAGGGTGTCGACCAGCGGGCTGCCCCCGCCGGCGACGGCGCGCAGCATGCGCGCGAACTCGCCGCCGTCGGAGGTGGTCATGATCTCGGTGGCGGGGCGGCCCAGGTGGTCGCGGGCGGGGATCCCGTCCATGTCGGCCAGCGCCTGGTTGACGTGGACGTAGCGCAGGTCCTCGTCGAGCATGACCAGGCCGATGGGGCAGGTCTCGAAGAGGGCGTCGAGGAAGGCGAGGTTCGCCTTGACGCGGTCGAGCTCGTCGCTCCTGCTGGCCAGGCCCATGACCACGGAGCCGCCGGCGGCTCCGGTCACCGGGAAGACGCGGAACCCGCAGTCGAAGACGGTGCCGTCCCGGTGCAGGACCGGCAGCCGGACGCGCCAGTACCCGAGGGTGCGGCCACGTTCGGCGAGGAGTTCGGCCGGGCCGGGGTCGGGGTCGGCGGAGTCGGAGCCGGAGCCGGGGAAGGCCGGATCGGAGCCGGCGGAGGCCCGGTCGGAGCCGGCGGGGGGAAAGAGGAGTGCGGCGGGACGGGTGAGGACGTCGGCGGCCGCGTGGCCGAAGAGGTCCTGCGCGCCGGGGCCCCAGTAACAGACCCGGCCCTCGCCGTCCATGCCGAAGACGGCCACGGCCACGTGCTCCAGCAGCGATCCCGGTTCGGACAGGATCGGGCCGTGTGCCCGTGCCTCCCCCGGCTGATCCGACGGCAGCACCGGCGGCCTCCTCTGCCGTCCGCCCCGCAGCGGGGCGGAGAACGTCCCCTTCATTCTGCGCGCAGCGCGCGGGACGGGCAGGGTGGGCACGGCGCCCGGGGCCGGGGGGGGGGGGGGGGGGGGGGGGGGGGGGGCGCGGGCGGGGGGGGGGGGGGGGGGGGGGGGGGGGGGGGGGGGGGGGGGGCGTGCGGTCGGGTTTGTGCGGGGCGG
>NZ_JBGWAB010000204.1:0-9117 GCF_041862025.1 Streptomyces sp. AB3(2024) | reverse complement strand
GCGGGTGCCCCGGGCCCTGCGACCCCCGGCACCCCCCCCCCCCACACACAAACAACGCCTGCCCGGCCCGCCCCCCGGGGGCGGGGGCGCGGGGGGGGCCGGGGTTTGGTATTTCGTAGTGTTTTGGTAATATTTTTTTTTTTTTTTTTTTTTTTTTTGTGGTGTGGGGGGGGGGGGGGCCCCCCCCCCCCCCCCCCCCCCCCCCCCCCCCCCCCCCCCCCCACACACACACAGCGCTGCCCGGCCGAGCCCGCGCGGCGCGTCCGCGCGTGCGGGCCCGGCGTCCGCGCGGGGCGCCCCGCGGTCAGGACAGCAGGCCCCGTTCCAGGGCCGCCATCACCGCCGCCGTACGGTCCGACACCGCCAGCTTCTTGAACGACCGCAGCAGATGCGTCTTCACCGTCGCCTCGCTGATGAACAGCCGCTGCCCGATGTCCGCGTTGGTCCGGCCCTCCCTGACCAGCTGGAGGACCTCCCGCTCCCGCTCGGAGAGAACCGGCGGCTCCGCCACCCGGGCCCGGAACAGCTTCGGCGCCAGCGACGGCGTCAGCACCGTCTCGCCGCGCGCCGCCGCCTTCACCGCCTGCACCAGCTCCTCGCGCGAGCTGCCCTTCAGCAGATAGCCCGCCGCACCCGCCTCCACCGCGCGCAGGATGTCGGCGTCGTCCTCGTACGTGGTCACGATGACCACCTTGGTGCGCGGCGACTCCCGCAGGATGTGCCCGGTCGCCGCCACCCCGTCCATCGCGCCCATCCGCAGGTCGAGCAGGACGATGTCCGGCCGCAGCCGGCCCGCCTGCACCACCGCCTCCTCGCCCGAGCCGGCCTGCCCCACCACCCGGATGCCCGGGTCCAGCTCCAGCATCGCCGACAGGCCCTCCCGCACCACCGGATGGTCATCGACCAGCAGCACCCCGATCGGGTCGCGCTCAGTCATCTTCCGACTCCTCTCCCACCGGGCCCAGAGCCACCGTCACCTCGACGGTCGTGCCCGCACCCGGGCCGCTCTCCACCCGCACCGTTCCGCCGATCTCCGCCACCCGGGCCCGCATGCCGAGCAGCCCGAAGCCCCCGCTGTGCGCGTCGTCCCCGGCCTCCTCGGGCCCGGGGTCCCGGCAGGCGTCCACCGCGAAGCCCGCGCCGTCGTCTCGCACCACGAGCCGTACCTCCCGCGGCGCGTACGCCACCCGTACCTCCACTTCCCGGGCGTCCCGCGCGTGCTTGCGCACGTTCGCGAACGCCTCCTGCGCCGCACGCAGCAGCACCACGCTCACCACCATCGGCAGCGGCTGCTCCTCGCCCCCGGCCGTGCACCGCACCACCAGCCCCGTCTCCTCGCGCAGCAGGTCGGCCTGCCGGCGTACGGCCTGCACCAGCGAGCTCTCCCGCAGCGCCGGCGGAGTCAGCTTCGAGACGAAACCCCGGGCCTCGGCCAGACTGTCACGGGCCACCCGCCCCGCCAGCCCGAGCCGCTCTTGCGCCCGCGCGGGATTGTCCACCACCTCCGACTCGGCGGCCTGCACCAGACTGATGATGCTGGTCAGGCTCTGCGCCAGGGTGTCGTGGATCTCCCGCGCCAGACGCTCCCGTTCGGCCGAGATGCCTGCCTGGTGGGACAGGTGCGCCTCGCGCTCGCGGCTGCGCCGCAGCTCGTCGATCATCTCGGCCCGCTCGGAACTCTGCTGCACCACCCGCGTGATCCACAGGCCCAGCAGCACCGACAGGGCGATGCCCAGCAGCGAGATCGGCAGTACCGAGAGGATGTGCGGGTCGAACTCCCCGCCCCGCAGCCACACCACCGTCACCGGCCACAGGTTGGCCAGGACGACCAGCACGATCGCCGGCGGCATCGGCAGACTCATCATCAGCATCGGGACCACCGCGAACAGCGCGAAGGAACCCCCGAGGTCCAGCGTGCTGGAGGTGGCGAACAGCAGGAACAGACCGGCGGAGAAGACCAGATTGCGCCGCCCCTTCGTCCGGTCGATCATCGGCCTGCGGCCGAGACCCGCGTACCAGGGCACGATCAGCGTCAGCGCACCGATCGCGAGGGCCCGGTGGACCTGGTCCTCGTCCGAGGCGAACAACAAGACGACCGTGACGAGGTAGGAGACGGCGAAATAGCCGTCCCACAGACCGAACCAGCGGCCCCCGGAGTCGAGCCCGCGACCGGGGCCCTTCCACGGGACCTCCTCCTGCGTGTATATGTGCACGGCACCAGTCCTACCACGAGCCCCGCCCGTGTCCGTCGAACGGTTGACAGCCGGTCCCACCGATCGGTCGGCACCCGGGCCGCGGCGCCCCGCCTACGTTGGAAACAGCGGAAGGAGAACCGCGACAACGGATTTCGAGGCAGTGCGGAAAGGGCGGGTTCGGTCACGTGGGCCAGTTCACGACGGCGGTCATCACCAGCGCGACGATCCTGGCCTTCATCCTCGCGACCGACTCCGGCAACCGGCGCATCACCGCCCTGAGGATCGCGGGCCCCACGCTGGTGGCCGTCGTCGTCACCGGTCTCTGCGTACACTCTTTCCCGACGGCCGGCAACGACATGTCGCTGCACCTCGCCGGCATCGGCGTGGGCGGCATCTGCGGACTCGTCGCGAGCTCCTTGCTCACCGCCCACCGAGACCCCGCGGGAGACGTCCGCAGCGTCGGCGGACCGGGCCACGCGGCCGTCTGGGCCCTCCTCTTCGGAGCCCAGATCCTCTTCGCCTACGGCTGCGAGCACTGGTACGGCGCAGGCATCACGCGCTTCACCACCGACTACCAACTCAGCGGCGGCGAGGCCCTCACGAGCTCGCTCGCCCTGATGTCGCTGTCCATGGTGGTGGCCCGGGCCGCCGTCCTGCTGTCCCGGCTGCGCGCCGTACCGACCGAGCGGGAACCGGTCGCGGCGGACCGGAAGGCGAACTGAAAACCATCCGGCACGAGTTGACCGGCGACGATCCAAGATCCTCCAGGAACCAGGGTGACGCAGTGCTAGACAACCAAGAACTGAGGCTCCGTCCGCCTCGCAACCGGGTCGAGACCCGTGCCATCGGCTGGTGGACCCTCCAGTCCTCCCTCTTCGCCCTGCCGCTCCCGATCACCTTCGGCGTGCTCTGGCTCTTCATCACCCCGGCCCGCTTCGTCTTCGGACCCCTCTTCCTCATCGCACTCGTCCCCGGGCTCCTCTTCATGGGCATCATGCCCGTCTGGCGCTACCGGGTGCACCGCTGGGAGATGACCGACGAGGCCGTCTACGCCGCCTCCGGCTGGCTCTGGCAGCGGTGGCGGGTCGTGCCCCTCTCGCGGGTCCAGACCGTCGACATGCTCCGCGGCCCGCTCCAGCAGCTGTTCGGACTCTCCGGGATCACCGCCACCAGCGCCTCCTCCGCCGGCGCCGTGAAGATCAAGGGCCTGGACCACCGCACCGCCACCGAGCTCGTGGAGAAGCTCACCAGGGCCACCCAGGCCGTACCGGGGGACGCGACGTGACACCGGACAGCGCGGTACGACCCGCCGACCAGGCCGAAACCGACGGGTGGGGGCGCCTCAACCCCCGCCTCTCCCTCGTCAACCTGAGCGTCGTGGCCACACCGCTGGCCACCTTCGCCGCCACCACCGTCCTCACCGGCGGCGAGATCAACCTCCAGGTCCTGATCACCTTCGCCTCGTTCCTCATCACCTGCCTCGCCATCGCCGGTATCAGCGTGATGCGCCTGATCACCACCCGGTACCGCATCACCGACGACCGGGTGGAACTCCACAAGGGCCGCTTCTTCCGCAGCGAACGTTCCATCCCCGTCGACCGGATCCGCAGCGTCGACCTGACCGCCAACCCCCTCCACCGGATCTTCGGCCTCACCTCCCTGAAGATCGCCACCGGCGACCAGGCCACCTCCGGCGGCGGCCTGTCCCTCGACGGCCTCAGCGTCCACGACGCCGAGGAACTGCGGCGCCGGCTCAGCGAACTGCGCCACGCCCGCCAGGGCCTGACCACCGCCGACCCCGACGACGACGCCACCCTCGCCCGGCTCGACTGGGCTTGGCTGCGCTACGCGCCCCTGACCCTCTGGGGCGTCGGCGGTGTCTTCATCGCCGTCGGCTCCGTCTACCGCACCCTGCACGAGATGAAGATCGACCCGCTCGAACTCGGCGTCGTCAAGGACCTGGAGGAGCGCTTCGGCTCCCTGCCCCTCTGGTACGGGATCCTGCTCACCCTCGCCGTCATCGTCGTGATCGGCGTCGCGGGCTCGACGGCCACCTTCATAGAGGGCTGGGGCGGCTACCAACTCGACCGCCCCGAGACCGGCCTGCTCCGCGTCCGCCGCGGCCTGCTCGTCACCCGCTCCGTCAGCATCGAGGAGCAGCGGCTGCGCGGCGCGGAGGTCGCCGAACCCCTGCTGCTGCGCTGGGCAGGCGGCGCCCGGCTGAAGGCCGTCGCCAGCGGCCTCGGCGACGAGGACGAGAACAGCAGCCGCAGCCGCCTCACCCCGCCCGTACCGCTGGCCCTGGCCCAGTCGATCGCCGCCGACGTCCTCGGCGAGAGCGTCTCCCCGACCACCGAGGCCCAGCTCGCACCGCACCCCCGCGCCGCCCTGCGGCGCAGGCTCAACCGCGCCCTGATCTGGTCCGTCCTGATCGCCGCCCCCCTCGTCGGCCTCGGGCTGTGGCTCACCCCGGTCCTCGTGCACACCGGCTGGATCACCGCCGTCGTCCTGTTCTGCGCCGGAGCGGCCTTCGCCTTCGACGCCTACCGCAGCCTCGGCCACGCCGTCCACGGCCCCTACCTGGTGACCCGGTCCGGCACCTTCACCCGCCGCACCACCGCCCTCCAGCGCGACGGGGTCATCGGCTGGACCATCACCCGCTCCGTCTTCCAGCGCCGAGCCGGCCTGCTCACCCTGGGCGCCGCCACGGCCGCCGGCAACGGCGTCTACAAGGTCCGCGACGTGGCCGTCTCCGACGGGCTCGCCCTCGCCGAGGACGCCGTACCGGGCCTGCTGGCCCCCTTCGTCGAACGGGCCCCCGCCCGGCACTGACGGCGCCGGCGGCCCGGGCCCCGGCCGCCGCCCGCGCACCCTCACCGACCAACTGGCGCACCCCCGGAAACGGAGGGGCGGTCCCCCCCGACCGCCCCTCCGTTTCGTACGCCCGCGCTTTAGGGGGCCCTTAGGGGCCCCAGCGGATTCGAATTCCCCGAATTCTTGCGCCCGCCGCTCTTCACGGGCATTATGATGCGGTCGCAACTCGCATATGTGCAGCGCAAAGACAGGGGTCCCCGCATAGGGGCCCCTAGGGGACCGTTAGGGGTTTCTGCGCCACCACTCCCCGTGCCAGGGTCATAACCGGTCTTAGGTTTCTCTGCACGGAGTGATGGAGCGCGCGATGTTGAACGAGTCCCAGGATTTCGCAGCCGAAATCGACGGCGCCCCCGAGGCCGGCGAAACCCAGGACGTCAGCAACGGCGACAGCCCGCAACGGTGGTACGAAGACCTCTCCGGGCTGACCGAGGGCGAACAGCGCACCGCACTGCTGGAGCGGGTCTCCGACCTCGTCATCGCCGCCCTGCGGGACAACGCGCCCACCGTGCTCGACCCCCACCGCTCCTTCCTCGACCTCGGCTTCGACTCCCTCGCCGCCGTCGACCTGCACGCCCGCCTCGTGGCGGCCACCGGCCTGCGCCTGCCGGTCACCCTGGCCTTCGACCACCCCACCCCCGCCCACCTCGCCCGCCGGATCCACGCCCTGCTCCTGGGCCTGACCACCCCCGACGAGGCCCCCGTCACTGCCGCCATCAGCAGCGACGAACCGATCGCCATCGTCGGAATCGGCTGCCGATTCCCCGGCGGCGTGCATTCCCCCGAAGCGCTCTGGGACCTCGTCGCCAGCGGCACCGACGCCATTTCCGCATTCCCCACCGGACGCGGCTGGAACCTCGACTCCCTCTACAACCCGGACCCCGACCGATCCGGCACCAGCTATGCGCGCGAAGGCGGATTCCTCCACGACGCCGACCAATTCGACGCCGCATTCTTCGGAATCTCCCCGCGCGAAGCCCTCGCCATGGACCCGCAGCAGCGCCTGCTGCTGGAAACCTCCTGGGAGGCGTTCGACCGGGCCGGCGTCGACCCCGCCGCACTGCGCGGCGGCCAGGTCGGAGTCTTCGTGGGCGCCGAAACCCAGGAGTACGGCCCCCGGCTCGAAGACGCCACCGACGGGTTCGAGGGCTACCTCGTCACCGGCAACGCCGCCAGCGTCGCCTCCGGCCGCATCGCCTACACCTTCGGCTTCGAAGGCCCCACCGTCACCGTCGACACCGCCTGCTCCTCCTCCCTGGCCGCCCTGCACCTCGCCGTCCAGGCCCTGCGCTCCGGCGAATGCTCCCTCGCCCTCGCGGGCGGCGTCGCCGTCATGGCCAGCCCCGGCTCGTTCGTCTCCTTCAGCCGCCAGCGCGGCCTCGCCCCCGACGGCCGCTGCAAGCCCTTCGCGGCCGCCGCCGACGGCACCGCATGGGGCGAGGGCGCCGGCATGCTGCTCGTCGAACGCCTCTCCGACGCACGCGCCCGCGGCCACCGCGTCCTCGCCGTCGTCCGCGGCACCGCCATCAACCAGGACGGCGCCAGCAACGGCCTCACCGCCCCCAGCGGCCCCGCCCAGCAGCGCGTCATCCGCCAGGCCCTCGCCAACGCCGGCCTCACCCCCGCCGACGTCGACGCCGTCGAGGCCCACGGCACCGGCACGAAGCTCGGCGACCCGATCGAGGCGCAGGCGCTGCTGGCCACCTACGGCCAGGACCGCCCCGCCGACCGGCCGCTGCGCCTGGGCTCCCTGAAGTCCAACATCGGACACACGCAGGCCGCCGCCGGCGTCGCCGGCGTCATCAAGATGGTCATGGCCATGCACCACGGCCTGCTCCCCAAGACCCTCCACG
This sequence comes from Streptomyces sp. AB3(2024), assembly GCF_041862025.1. Taxonomy (NCBI): domain Bacteria; kingdom Bacillati; phylum Actinomycetota; class Actinomycetes; order Kitasatosporales; family Streptomycetaceae; genus Streptomyces; species Streptomyces sp. AB3(2024). The sequence goes on along the minus strand of NZ_JBGWAB010000204.1, from coordinate 2,198 downwards.
TGGACGCGCCGACCCCGCACGTCGACTGGGAGGCCGGAGCGGTCTCCCTGCTGACCGAGCCCGTCGAATGGACCGCGACCGGGACCCCGCGCCGGGCCGGCGTCTCCTCCTTCGGCATGAGCGGCACCAACGCCCACAGCATCATCGAGGAGCCGCCCGCCGAAGACCGCGAAACGGCCGGGGAGACGGGAGCGGCGGACCGGCCTTCCGGGCAGACGGCCGGGGAGGCGGGCGAGCCGTCCGGACCGCTGCCCTGGGCACTGTCCGCCAAGACCCCCGAGGCCCTGCGCGCCGCCGCCCGGCGACTCGGCGACTGGCTCGACACCCACCCCGACGCCGACCCCCTCGACATCGGCCACTCCCTCGCCGCCACCCGCGGCCGCTTCGACCACCGCGCCGTCGTCCTCGGCGACGACCGCGCCGCCCTCCGCCGCGGCCTGCACGCCCTCGCCGACGCCACCGATACGCCCGCCGTCGTCCACGCCGCCCCGGCCGCCGGACGCACCGCCGTCCTGTTCACCGGCCAGGGCAGCCAGCGCCTGGACATGGGCCGCGAACTGTACGAGACCCAGCCGGTGTTCGCCGACGCCCTCGACGACGCCTGCTGGTACCTGAACGAGCAGCTCGACACCCCCCTCCTCGACGTCCTGTTCGCCGAGGAGGGCACCCCCGAGGCCGCCCTGCTGCACCAGACCGGCTACACCCAGCCGGCCCTCTTCGCGATCGAGGTCGCCCTCTACCGGCTCGTTGAATCGTGGGGCGTGAAGCCCGACTTCGTCGCCGGACACTCGATCGGCGAGATCGCTGCCGCGCACGTGGCGGGTGTCTTCTCCCTGGACGACGCGTGCGCGCTGGTGGCGGCGCGCGGCCGGTTGATGCAGGCCCTGCCGGGTGGTGGCGTGATGATCGCGGTGCAGGCTTCGGAGGACGAGGTCCTGCCGCTGCTGACCGAGCGCGTGAGCATTGCCGCCGTCAACGGGCCGACGTCGGTGGTGATCGCGGGTGACGAGGACGCCGCCGTTGCCGTGGCGGAGGCGTTCGCCGGGCGCAAGAGCAAGCGGCTGAGCGTCAGCCACGCGTTCCACTCGCCGCACATGGACGCCATGCTCGACGAGTTCCGCCGCGTGGCGCAGGTCCTCGACTACGCCGCACCCACCCTCCCCGTCGTCTCCCTCCTCACCGGCACCACGGCCACCGCCGCCGAACTGGCCGACCCCGAGCACTGGGTCCGCCACGTCCGCGAGGCCGTCCGCTTCCTCGACGGCGTCCGCACCCTGCGGGCCCGCGGCGCCGACTCCTTCCTGGAACTCGGCCCCGACCCCGTCCTCACCGCCATGGCACACGACTGCCTGGTCACCGACCCGCAGGACCCCGCCAACCCGGGCTTCGCCGCCGCCCTGCGCGCGGGCCGCGCCGAGCCGGCCACCCTGCTCGACGCTATCGCCCGCATGTTCGTCCGGGGCGCGGACGTGGACTGGGCCGCCTGCTACGCCGGTACCGGCGCCCGGAGCGTGGAACTGCCGACGTACGCCTTCCAGCGGCAGCGCTACTGGATGAACTCCCGCGTGGCGGCAGCCGAGTCGGCCCACACGTCCGGCTACGGGACCGACCCGGCCGACACCGAGTTCTGGGACGCGGTCGAGCACCAGGACGTGGCCGCGCTCGCCGCCGCGCTGGAACTGGACGCGGACGGGGAGCAGCCGCTGAGCGAGGTCGTCCCGGCCCTGTCGGCCTGGCGCCGCCGGGTGCGGACCCAGGCCGAGGTGGACGGCTGGCGCTACCGCGACGCGTGGAAGCCGGTGATGGACTCCGTGGGGGGTGCGCGGCTTTCCGGGGTGTGGCTGGTGGTTGTTCCGGCCGGTGGTGTGGATGCGACGGCTGTGGTGGACGCGCTGGCCGCGCGCGGTGCCGAGGTACGCCGCCTCGTGGTCGAGCCCGGTACGGACCGGGACGCGCTGGGCGGGCTGCTGACCGGGGCCGGCCCCGTGGCTGGTGTGGTGTCGTTGCTGGCGCTGGACGAGGCCGCCGGGGTGGCCCCCACGGCTGGGCTGCTTCAGGCGATGGGCGACGCCGGGTTGGGGGCGCCCTTGTGGTGCCTGACCCGGGGTGCGGTGAGTGTGGGCCGTTCGGACCGCCTCGTCTCTGCGGTTCAGGCGCAGGTGTGGGGTCTGGGCCGGGTTGCCGCTCTGGAGGTTCCG
>NZ_JBGWAB010000203.1:0-9175 GCF_041862025.1 Streptomyces sp. AB3(2024) | reverse complement strand
TCCGAAGGGGACAGGGACCGCCGCGGGCACGCCGAAGACGTGCGTGAACCACTCACGCAGAAGGAGAGGGGATCCTGGGCGGCGGGTGAAGCACCCGTGCCGCCCGGCGACCCATCCAGTTCTACCGACGCCCCCGCCACCTGGCAAAGACCCCGCCTACTACCCACCCTCGCAGCGGGAGCTCCGGAGCCGCCGGCGGGGTCGGGAGGATCCGTGCAGGCCGGAGCCGCTCCCGGAGGTCGAAGCCGGCCTCGCGGACCACTACTACCCGGGATCGTGTGTGACGTGGGCCCTATGGGCCGAGTCACCACGGGGACCCCCGAACCTCACCCGACGTGACCACTCGTACCCGTGTCGGATGCCCTCCGGAGCCGTCATCGGCCGGCGGGGAGCGACCCGTGGCCGTGCCGGGAGAGAGGGTCGGCCCTGTGCCCGTGCCCCGCCCGTTCCGTACGCTGGGCGGCATGCGCACGCGCCCCACGCTGAGCTGGACCCCCTCCGAGGACCTGCCGCCCGGCACCGAGGATCCACGGCCCGTCGCCGCCGCCCTGCGAGCGGGCGGGGTACTGGTACTGAGCGGAGCGGGCCTGTCCACGGAGTCGGGCATCCCCGACTACCGGAGTGAAGGGGGGAGCCTGCGTCGGCACACCCCGATGACGTACCAGGCGTTCACCGGCTCCGCCCAGGCCCGGCGGCGGTACTGGGCGCGCAGTCACCTCGGCTGGCGCACATTCGGCCGCGCCCGGCCGAACGCCGGGCACCGGGCCGTGGCGGCGTTCGGCCGGCAGGGGCTGCTCTCGGGGGTGATCACCCAGAATGTCGACGGCCTTCACCAGGCAGCCGGCAGCGAGGGCGTGGTGGAACTCCACGGCAGTCTGGGCCGGGTCGTCTGCCTTTCCTGTGGCACCTCCGGCTCGCGCCGGGAACTCGCCGGACGGCTGGAGGAGGCCAATGCCGGCTTCGAGCCCGTGGCCGCCGCGATGAACCCGGACGGTGACGCCGACCTCACCGACGAACAGGTCGGGGACTTCCGGGTGGTGCCCTGCGCGGCGTGCGGCGGCGTCCTCAAGCCCGACGTCGTGTTCTTCGGCGAAACCGTGCCCCCGTCGCGCGTCGAGCACTGCCGAGGACTCGTCCGCGAGGCGACCTCACTGCTCGTCCTGGGCTCCTCGCTGACGGTGATGTCCGGCCTCCGGTTCGTCCGCCAGGCCGCCGAAGCCGGCAAGCCGGTGCTGATCGTCAACCGGGACCCGACACGGGGCGACCGGCATGCGCTCACCCGGGTCGGCCTCCCGTTGGGCGCCGCCCTCACGACCGTGGCCGACCTGCTGGACGTACCCCCGCACGGCCCGCCGACGTCCTGAGCAGCCGCGCGCGGGGCGGCCCTGCCGGGACCTCCGCACGGGCGCCGTTGTTCAGGGTCTCGGTGTCCGGGGGCAGGGGCCGCCGCGGACGAGCAGGCTGCGGTGGTGGCGGGGCCGGTCGCCGGGTTCGTGGGCGGCGTCGGAGCGGTCGGCCGGTGCCGAACGCCGTGCCGGGGAGTGCAGTGTCGCCAGGCCTGCCAACACCTGCTCCCGGTGGTGCGCGGACTTCATCCACCCCGGGAGCCGGGTCGTAGGCCCACAGGATGCGTCCCGCGCACCGCGTCCGGAGCCACGACGGCGGCCGGGGCACGACGAGCGCCCGGCCGCCGCACCCCGGGCAGACCACGGGTATCCGCGCGGTGAACCGGACGAGCCACGTGCCGTGGTCGTGGTGGCGGAGCGGGCCGGGGGCCGCGGAATCGAGGCTCATGACGAGCACCCTGCCGCACCGGTGCGCGGACGGCCTCCAGGGGGTGCCCCATCGACGGCGTGCACACGGCCGGGGGCGCGTGGAAGCACTACCCTCTCCCATCGCGCTACGTGCGCCCCCTGAGCTCCGCGCACGCCGGTACGGGCGGCCGGACCTGCGCCTTTGTGACCCTTCCGGTGGCCTCGGAACGACTACGGCACGACTACGGCCGGACAGCTGCGGAGGGACCCGCCCCGATCCGGCGTCGTGTTGGCCGAATTCCTGCCGTGCCGCGTCCGTACCCCTACCGTGTAAGCCAGTTGGCCGCGGGCCTGACGAGGGGGATGCGGCGTGTCCACGTGGAACGGCATCGGTACGAAGTACCTGGGATTCAGCCACCGGCAGCCCGACGGCAGCCACCACGCCACCGAGTGGTTCGTGATCAGCTACATGCCGGTCGTACCGCTGCGGCGGTACCGGCTGGTGGTGGGGACCACGCAGTATGCGCCGGGCGCCGTGGGGGGCGGCACGTCGACCACCGCCTATCGCGTCCTCGGACGTTCGCCGGTACGCGTGCGTGACGTCCTGACCACCTACCTGACCTGGTGGGTGGCCGGTCCCGCCCTGGTCCTCGGTCCTTTCTTCCTCATGGCCCGGGTGGCCCCGGACGCCGGCCGGGGATCGGGCTTCTGGAGTGGAGTGATCGTCATCGGCGCGCTGGTGTGGGTCGTGGGTCTACCGCTCCTGCTCATCTCCCGGTCCAGGCGGTGGCGCGGCCTGCCCTGAGCCTCGTGGGGGCACGGGCGCACGCCGCCTCGCCGCGCCTCCGGTGCGCGTGCGGCCGGATCAGGACAGCCGGATCAGGGCAGCCGGCAGTTGTGGAAGCGGGCGGAACGGATGTGCCCGAAGGCTGCCGGGAGTTGCGTGACGCCCCGTGCGGGAAGGACGGTCAGGCTCCGGCCCTTGTAGCCGGGCTTGTCGTAGACGGTGACGCACCGGCCCCACGGCGCGCCGTCGGCCTTGCGGGTGGCGGCGCCGTTCCACACCGATGCCGCGTCGTTGAACCCCACGTAGGCAGTCGTCTCGGGGAAGCGCGGCATGTCCGTGGCCACCAGGCTGACCACGCCCGTGTACGCGGGACCGGTCCATCCGCACACCCAACCCGGCGAACAGTGCTTGCCGGGGGCGTCGGAGCCGCCGGCTCCGGCGCGGGCCTCGGGGGCGAGCGCAAGGACGAGGACGAGGCAGGCCGCACCGACCAGAGCGCGGGCCGCGCCGGTCCTTCCCCCGGCTCCCGCGCGGCCCTGTCGCGTCACGGCTCCGGCCTGTGCGCTCACGAGGATCACCGCCGCTCTCCGGTCGTCCGCCGGGCTGGTGAGGGACTGCCGCCCGCTTCCATCGCACCTCCCCTCCATGGAGATCGCACCTCGGGAGGCGCGCCGGCCCCAGCGGACTGCCCTCCGGCCCCGGCACAATCCCGTTGGTGGTGCCGGCGACGCCCCGGCTAGCATCCGGTGGTGATCACGCCCGCAGACACGTCCTTCCGCGACGCGGTGCGTCGAGCCGACATCCGCTGGCTGTCCGGCCACATCGACGCACGGTTCTGCCCGCCGGCCCTCTTCGGGCCTCTGGTCCGGCACGGGGATCCTGGCCTGCGGCACCTGGGGCTGATCCTGCTGGCCGAGCGCGTCGCGTCGGTCCGGGCGGCCGACGCGGCGGGAATGGCCGAACTCGCTGAGCTGCTGCCGACGTCCGTGGAGGGACCGCCCGAGGCGGCGCTCGTCCTGGCGAGGCTCCACGAACGACTGGGGCCGTATCTCCGGGAACCACGCATACCCGCATGGCGTTCGGCCGGGCTGCCGGCGCGGGTGCGGATCGCCTGGCTGCGCGCCGAGCTCCTGAACGATCCGACGGTGGTCCGGAAGGAGGCTCCGGGCGAACTGTTGTACCAGGCCGTGCGGGAGACGACCGTCACCCGCGCGCACCGGCCGGAGCAGCTCGTGGACGAGCTGGCGGACAGCGGTGACCCGGTGCTGCAGGCCGCGGCGCTGCGACTGGCCCGGCAGGGACTGCACGCCGGTCTGCTGGCCCCCGTACTGGTGCGCGGCCGTCTGGTCGGCCTCCTCGGCGCGGGCAGCGCCGACGTCGCCGCCGCCGCGCTGGACGAACTCGGCCGGCCGTGGGCCGCGCTGGCCCCCTTGCCGCTCGGGTGCCTGTCTCCCTTCCTGACGGCCGGTTCGGTGGTCGCACGGCCCGCGGCAGCCGACGCGGCGCTCACGGCCGCGGCCCGCCACGGGCACGCCGGGCTGCTGTGGCAGGTCATCGAGGATCCGGATCTGCCGCCGGGGCTCCGCAGGCGCGGGACGGAGCTGCTCGGTGACCTGGCGGACCGCGGTGACATCGGCGCGTTGACGGCCGTCGCCGCACGCGACCCGTTGCTGTTCGGCGGGCCCGCGATGACCTGCCTGCGCGGGCTCCACCGGCGCGGGCACTTCGCCGACGCCGCGCAGGTCCCGTCCGTCCTCGGCCTGGCACTGGCCGATCACACGATCGCGCCCGAAGAGGTGGCGACGATCCTGTTCACCCGTCGGCTGGAGATGTTCCGCGCACTGGTGGATGCGCCCGCCGACGACCCGGGCTGGCCGCGGCGGATCGCACTGTTGGTCGCCCTGGCCGGACAGGGGGCGGGGGAACTTCCCATCGGTGACGCGATCACACGGGCGCTCGCCTCGGCCCCCGCCCCCGGGCCGTTCCTCGGCGCGATCCGGGCGTTGCGGCACACGGATGCCGAGGAAGCCGTGATCGCCCTCCTGCCGTCGGCGCCCGCTGTGGCCCTGGCCGCTCTGGAGGCCATCGGCGGGCACCGGACGACGGCCGTGCTGAGGCGAGGACTCGGTCTCGCCGCGGGCCCGGACCCGGCATCGGCCACCGCCCCCACCGTCACCCCCGAGGGGAGCGGGGGCGTCATCGCACCGCACCTGCGTGCCGTGCGCGACCGCGCCCTTGAGGTCCTGTGGCACCTGACCCAGGATCCGGCCGAGCGGCGCGCCGTACTCGACCGTCTCGATCCCGCCGATCTGCCCCCTCGCATCGCCATCGATCTGGGCGGCCCGGACGAGCGGGAACTGGCCCTCCTGAGTTCCCACCTGGACCCCGGCCGGCCGGTGGCCGCGCTGCGCAGGCTGGCCGCCCACGGCGGCGCCGGCACACTGCCGGTCATCGCCGACCTGCTCCTGCGCATCGTGGCCGAGCTGGCGGCGTCCCATGAGCCGGGCGGAACCGCCCCTCGGTCCGATGACGGCCGGCCCGCCGGGGAGCCCGTGGTGCCCCAGGAGGTCCTGGAGGCCGTGCACGGCCTGGGCCGTCGCCTCCACGCGCGGGGACGGATCAGGCCCTCCTGCCTGCTCGACGCGGCCACCGCGGCGGAGGCCGGACACGCGCTCGTCGCGACCACGGCGCTGGACCTGCTGGACCGGCCCGGACTGTCGGCCGGCGAGCAGGCGATCCTGCTCGAACTCCTGCTCCGTGCCCCCTACGCGGGCACCCGTGCGCGGGTGCACCGCCTGCTGCGGCACCGCGACCGGCACGTGCGCAAGCACGTGATCGCGCTGCTCGCCCGCGACGCCACGGGGGACGACGCGCAGGCGCTCTCGGCGACCTTGATCCCACTGACCGCGGCCCACGACGTCCAGACCGTACGGCAGGCGCTCCTGGCGCTCGGTCACGCGCGGGCCCGCTGGGCCTCCACCGCGATCGCCGCATGCCTCGGCCATCCGAACATGAACGTCAAGAAGACCGCCGCCGAGGTCCTGGTCGGCGCGGGCACGCCCCTGGCCGTACCGGCGATGCTCCACTGGCTCGGGCGCCACGACAATCCGGGCCTGCGCGGCACGCTCGTCGAGGCACTGCGCGGCGTCCTCGGCGACGCCTACCCGGCGACCGTCCTCGCCGCCGCCGAACACAGCGAGGACGCCCGTACCCGCGCGCTGCTGCTGGAAGGCCTCGACCGTACGCTGTCGGCGCGCTCGGTCCTCGCTCTGGACGGCCAGTCGTCACGGGTCGCGCCGACGCTCCTCGCCCTGGTGGCGACCGGCCGGATCGGCCTCGCCTCCGGGACGGCCGGGGACCTGTCGACGGCCATGGCCCACCACGGGATCACCCCGCCCGCCGTACCGCCGCCGACGGTGGACACCGGGGCGGAACACGACGTCAGGAGGCTGACGGAGCAGGGGTGGGACCCGTCCGTGGCGCTGCGCCTCGCCGCGAGGCCCGAGCCGGTGGACCCCGCCCGACTGCGGACGCTGCGGCCCATGCTCGCGGACTGGCTCCGCCTGGCCGGCCGCGAACCCGCCGTCCGGGCGCGTCTCGTCCTGCGGCTCACGCTGCGGCTCTGCCCCGCGCCGTGGACGGCCGGGGAACTGGCGGTCTTCGGCCGGTCCACGAACGTCCTCCTCGCCGGACTCGCCGGACCCGCCGGACCCGCCGGGCCGGACGCGGCCCCGGCCGGAGACCGGGACGACCTCATCGCGGTGCTCGAAGCGGTCGCGCCGAGCCTCGCGGCGGCCGAGAAGGCAGCCGTCGCCCACACGGTGCGCGCGCTGCCCCCCGTACCCGCGGGGAGCCGGTCCACCCTGACGCTGCTCCGCGCCCTGGGCGCGGTGCTGGTCCGTTCCGACCTGGATCAGGCGCTCGCCTCGGCCCGGCTGGGGGCCCGCCCCCGGGAGGCGGAGGCCGCCGTGCTGCGTGACGCCTTCGCCGCCCCGCACTCCCCCACGGCCACCGCGAGATCAGGGCGGTGGCGAGCCGCGCTCGACGCGGCGGTGCGCTCGCCGAGGGCACCGGAGGAACTGCGCCGGCTCCGCGAGCGCCGGGACGGCGTTCCCGGGTCCCGGGAACGCCTGGGCGCCCTGATCGACGTCCACCCCGACGCCGACCCCGGGGTACGCGCCGCGCTCGTCGACTGGATGACGGACGTCCAGCCCCTCGACGCACCCTCCTGGACCATCGCCGAGACCGCCCGCGCCGCGGCGCCGCGCCCGCGGACCGTGCGCGTCGACGACCTCGACCAGCCCCGTTCGACCGCGCTGCGGGAGCGCCTGCTGGACATGCTGGCGGCCCCCGCTCCGGACCGTCGGCACGCCGCCGCCCTGGCGCTCTCGAAGTGGCCGGAGCCCGAGGCCGGGCTCGCGGTGCTCCGCGCGTACCTGCGGGGCCGCGTCGACCTGCCCGTCGGTGCCGTCCCGGCCCGCGCGCTGACCTCCATCGGCGAGGCGGAACTGCGCGCGGACGAGGTCCTGCACGAGCGGGTGGCCCTCGTGGCGGCCCGGCTCGACGCGTGGGAGCTGGAACCGCTGGTCCCGCTGCTGCTCGAATGGTGGGAGCACGACCCGCCGTCCGGTGGTTCCGCAGCCGGGCGGGCGCTGCGCGCGTTCCCCGCCGACGTACTGGCGGAGCACCTCGGCGGGCGCCTCGACGCCGGGGCGTGGGGGTTCCTCGACCTGCTCCACGGACGCTCCCTGCTGCGCACCCCCGCGCTCGCCCGGGTCCAGCGCCGGCTGCGCGCCGAAGGGCGCGACGACCTCGCCGACCGGCTGCTGCTCGACGAGGGTCCGCTGCGCCGCCCGGACGCGGCGGAGCGGGACGCCGCCGCGCTGGCGGTGCTCCGCCACCGTGCCCCGGCCGCACCGGCGGAAGCGTCGGCGCCCCCGTCGCGGCAGGAGCTGCTGGACCTGGCCCGCAGCGGGGACCCGGTGCGGGTGCGCCGGGCACTCACGTGGCTGGCCGCGGGACACCGCGGTCCGGACGCGGACCGGGACCCCGGACTGCGGGAGCTGATCGCCGAGCTGCTGCGCCATCCCGGGCCCGGGGTCCGCCTGCACGCCCACCGGACCTCGCGGGCCATGCTGGACCGCCCGGCCCACCTGCACCACACGTCGATCCTGCTGGACGACCCCCAGCCGGACCTGGTGCGCACGGCGATCCGGACGCTCTGCCACGCGACCTGGGCGCCCGCGGCCCCCGCCGTGACCGGATTGCTGGAGCACCCCCATCCCGCCGTCCGCAAGGCCGCGGCCGAGGGGCTCGTGGGAATGGGTACGGTGGCGGTCCCCGCCCTCCGGCATGCCGCCGGGCACGCCCGACCGGACAGGCGGTCCGTGTACACGGTGGTTCTCGAACGGATCGAGGCCGCCGGAGCCGGGTAGTTCCGTCAAGGCCGACGGTTCATCGGTCCGCCGTCGGCCTCGCGCTCGGATCGGCATCCGGCGTCATCGGGCCGGTCCGTACGTGCCCACGCGTGCGGCGCCAGTACCAGCGGGTCGCCGCCAGCAGGGCCACACCGTAACCGGAGAAGGCCGTGTACCCGATCCATCCCACCAGCAGGGTGTCGTCGGCCGAGTCGAAGCTCCCGGACGGAATGTCGACCGCACCCGTCTGGGCCAGCGCCAGGTACCCCAGCCCCAGCAGCCCGTACGGCACCAGCGTGGCCGTCCCGATCAGCGCCGGGGTCAGCGGCAGCCACCGCGGCAGGCGCAGGCCCCACGGCCGGATCAGGCAGAACAGCAGCAGGATCCCCGCGAGAGCCATCAGCACGGTGGCGTCCAGCCCCCACCGTTCCAGGGTCAGCCACGCCCCCGAGGCCCCGTTGCGCTCGGACTCCGCCAGCACCTCGGCCCCGCTCACCCCCGCGAAGGTGCCGCCCAGGGCCCAGTGGAGCTTCATCGCGATGTACGGCAGGAAGGTCAGCACGCCGGCGTACGGGATCCACCGCCCCGGCGGTCCCGGCCGGGCCGCCACGGCCGCGTCCCGCCTCGCGCCGGCGGCCACGGCGACGGCACCCGTGAGCAGTGCTCCCGCCAGGCCCAGCGCGTGTGTCACCGCCCCCGTCACGCTGTCCACGCCCTGCCCGAACAGCAGCGCGAGAACGTCCATCAGCAGCGTGCAGCCGGCCGCCACGGACAGGCCGCAGGCCACCCACAGCAGTACGCGCGCTCGCAAGGCGAGCCCCGCTCCCGCCACTGCCGCCGACCCCGCGAGGGCCCACACGGCAACCGGCGGCCGGGCCTCGAACAGCCCGGCCCCGGTCGCGAGGGCACCCGCAGCACCCGCCCACCAGCCACACACCACCGACAGCTTCGGAATCGGCATCTTCGACGTCATGACACGAGCCTCGCCCCGGCGGGCCGGCCCGCACATCACTTCGCGGGTTGATCCCGCTCCCCCGCCCGGGGGAGGGCGCGGAGCGGGTTGCGGGCATGGGAAAACGCCCGGCGGGTGGTCCCGGCCGGGCGTTTTCGTGTGTCTGCGGTGCGCTGTGTGCGCTGTGCGCGGTCCACGGGTGGTTTCGTACCGGTGGTTTAGTACCAGTGGTTGTTCTGCCAGAAGTTCCAGGCGCCGACGGGGC
>NZ_JBGWAB010000202.1:0-9232 GCF_041862025.1 Streptomyces sp. AB3(2024) | reverse complement strand
CCCGCCGCGTCGCCCCCCGCGTCGCGCGACGCCGGCGGGCCTCCGGTGCCGCCGCCGCGGCGGGGGGCCGACTGGATGTTCGGCGGGGTGTACGGCACGGTGCTCGCCAGCGCCCTGCTGGCCGCGCTGGACCAGAAGGGCGGGGAGGTCACCCCCTTCTACGACGCCAGCTGGGTACTGGTCACCGCCGCCACCGGCGCGCTCGCGCACGGGTACTCGCACCACATGAGCACCCACCAGAGCGGCTCCCTCTGGCGCCGCTGGCGGGTACTCTCCCGGGTCCTGTGGAACGAGTGGCCGATGATCGCGGCCACCCTGCCCACCGTGCTCCTGCTGCTGTTCACCGGGCTCGCGCACTGGGAGTCGTACGGGGTCACGGCCATCGGGCTCGGCATGAACACCGCGCTGCTCTTCGCCTGGGGCGCCTTCGTGGCGATCCGGGTCGGCTACCGGCTCCGGTCGGCCCTGCTCATGGGCCTCGGGGACGCCACGATCGGCCTGGCCATCATCGTGGCCAACGCCCTGATCAAGTAGCGGCCGGCGACCGCCGGAGGCGGGAGGCTAACTCAGCTGGTCCTCCGCCTCCGCCAGGATCTCCGTCAGGCGGGCGCCGAAGTCCGCGTCGCGCGGGTCCGGGGTGCCGGTGCGGGCCGCGGTGAGGAGGGCGTCGAGGGCGCGGCCGTAGGCGCCGGGTACGTCGCTCCAGTCGGGCAGGGCGAAGACGCCCTCGACCCCGCGCAGTTCCAGTCCCACCCCGGCGGCGGCGCGCGGCGCGCCCAGGCTGAGGACGGCGGTGCTGGCGGCGCCCGAGGCGTGCCGCAGGGACAGTTGGACCATGTCGGAGGGGCCCCGGGCGGCGGTGACGGAGGTGACCTCGCCCAGTACCGGGATCAGTACGGACAGCGCGTGGGGGCCGACGTCCCACAGGCCTCCCTTGGCCTTGCGCCAGGGCGATTCGGCGTAGGCGCTGGGCTCGCCGTCGGGCGGGAAGACCGCGCCGAGCCAGTGCGCGGAGGCGGTGAACCACCCGGTCCGGCCCGCCTGTTCGGCCACCCATCCGGCGGTGGGTTCGGCGAAGCGGAGAGTGAGGAAGACGACGGAGGCGACGCCGTGCCGGGCGGCGGCCCCGGCCACGGCGCGGGCGTCCCCGACGGTGGTGGCGACGGGCTTGTCGAGCAGCAGGTGGCAGCCTGCGGCGGCCGCACGGACGGCGAGCGGGGCCTGGACGTCCGGGGGCAGGGCGAAGGCCACGACGTCACAGTCCGCGAACAGCGCGTCGGGGTCTTCGTACACCTTCACGCCGTACTCCCGGGCCAGTGAGGCCGCCGCTTCGGGGCGGCGGCCCCACACTCCGGCGAACTCGGAGCCGGCGTGGGCGGCGAGGGCGGGGGCGTGGGTGCGGTGGGCCCAGGGGCCGGTGCCCAGCAGTCCGACCCGGGGGCGGGTTCGGCCGGAAACGCCTTCGGGCCGCTCACCGTCGGAGTTCAAATCATACGAAATGCTCACCCGCTCAGTGTGCCGCACCCGGACGGACGTGCGGCCGCCGACCCGCACAAGCCCCCCCACCTGGGGGGTAAACGCCGGTAACACGGGGTTCACACACGGGCAACGGATGAGAAATCGCCACGGGGCACGCTGCCGTCAACACCATGGCGATCCGCAGCACCGCAGAGTCAGGATGGGGCCCCGTGAGCTACAAGGCTGAGTACATCTGGATCGACGGCACCGAGCCGACGGCGAAGCTTCGCTCCAAGACCAGGATCCTGGCGGACGGTGAGGCGCTGCCGATCTGGGGCTTCGACGGGTCGAGCACCAACCAGGCCGAGGGCCACGCCTCCGACCGCGTGCTCCAGCCGGTGTTCTCCTGCCCGGACCCGATCCGCGGCGGTGACCACCTCCTCGTCCTGTGCGAGGTGCTGAACATCGACATGACCCCGCACGAGTCGAACATGCGCGCGCTGCTGCGCCCCGTCGCCGAGAAGTTCGCCGCGCAGGCGCCGATCTTCGGCATCGAGCAGGAGTACACCTTCTTCGACGGGGCCCGCCCGCTCGGATTCCCCGTCAACGGCTTCCCGGCGGCGCAGGGCGGCTACTACTGCGGTGTCGGATCGGACGAGATCTTCGGCCGGGACATCGTCGAGAAGCACCTCGACCACTGCCTGGCCGCGGGCCTGAGCATCTCCGGCATCAACGCCGAGGTCATGCCCGGCCAGTGGGAGTTCCAGGTCGGCCCGGTCGGCCCGCTGGAGGTCTCCGACCAGCTGTGGATCGCGCGCTGGCTGCTGTACCGCACCGCCGAGGACTTCAACGTGTCGGCGACGCTGAACCCGAAGCCGGTCAAGGGCGACTGGAACGGCGCGGGCGCCCACACCAACTTCTCGACGAAGGCGATGCGCGAGGACTACCGCGCGATCATCTCCGCGTGCGAGGCGCTGGGCGAGGGCAGCAAGCCGCTGGACCACGTCAAGAACTACGGCGCGGGCATCGACGAGCGCCTGACGGGTCTGCACGAGACGGCCCCGTGGAACGAGTTCAGCTACGGCGTCTCCGACCGCGGCGCGTCGGTGCGCATCCCGTGGCAGGTGGAGAAGGACGGCAAGGGCTACATCGAGGATCGCCGCCCGAACGCCAACGTGGACCCGTACGTGGTGACCCGCCTCATCACGGACACCTGCTGCACCGGCCTGGAGAAGGACGGCCTGGTCTAGGACCGACCGGCCCCGAGCGGCGCCCGCCCTCCCGCGCGGAGGGCGGGCGCCGTTGGGCCTGCCAGCATGTGCACATGCAAGCGATCAAGATCAGGATCGAGACCGAGTCCGACGGGCCCCACGACGACCCCGGCCTCACGGGACTGACCGAGCTGGTGGAGCGCATCGGCGCGGACGGGGACCGTTTCCTCGTCGTCACCGGCATCCCCGAAGACCCGGGCGTCTTCGTCCAGGTCTGGCACGAGGCCGGTGGCGACTACCAGCTCGAACACCGGGCCGGCGCCCCCGACCGGCACTTCCGGACCTTCGTGGCCACGGCGGCCGAGGTGGTGGCGGTGATGGCCCGCTGGGTCCGGCAGGAGGCGGACTGGGACCTCGGACCGGTCTGGAAGCGGCTGGAGTTCCCGGTGGAGGAGGTGCCTCCGCTCGACCCGGCGATCGAGGAGCAGCTGACCGGGATCGTCCGGAACTGGCTGCGGGCCGGCTACCACGGCCTGGCCACGCTCGTCGAGGAAGCCGAGGACAACCTCGTCGCGGACGGGGTCCGGCCGGTGTCCCGCGCCCAGGCCGAGCTGCTCGTCAACCGGCTCTGGCGAGAACGGGTCGCGGAGCAGTCCGGCTGGAGCGGTGAGACGGATCCCGAGCGACTGGGCCGTGCCTTCGCGGCGCTGGAGGCCGCCGGGATCACCGCGCGGGAGAACTTCGCCTGTTGCCGAGGCTGCGGGCTCGCGGAGATCCGGGGCGACGGCCTGCCGGACGCACGGGGGTTCGTCTTCTTTCACAGCCAGTGCACCGAGGGCGCCGCCGACGGCGGGGACCTGTACCTCCTCTACGGGGGCTTCGCGACGAGTGACGGGGCGGCCGACGACGCGGCCGACGACGCGGCCGACGAGGCGCGGACCGCCGCCGTGGGGCGCGAGGTGACCGCCGCCCTGGACGCGGTGGGGCTGACGTGGGCGTGGGACGGTTCCGCCCACGATGCGATACGGGTGACCGGACTGGACTGGCGGAAGCGACTGACCGGCTGACGGTATGTCGGGAATATGACGTCCTGACGAAACCTTGATTGCTGAATATGAGATTCCGCTCCACGAGGTGAGACGGGGCCTGCCCTGGGCCCCGTACATCTGCTTGAATGACGTCCATGGCCAGCCACCCGCACTCCTCGACAACAGGTCGCAGCGACCTGGAGCCGTTCTGGCCGTCCCGTCAGGATCACGATTTCGACCGGGTGTGTTGCCGCGCGAAGAACGCGCCGGCCCTCTAACGCCTTCCGGGACCTTCCAGCAGACCCTTCCCGGGGCCTTCGGTCTGCGCGGTACGACAACGACGACGACTTGCGTACGTCTCCTGCCGACCACTCCGCGTGAAAGAGCTGACCACTCATGGCGAACACCCGTTCCATCGCTTCTGCCGCTTCCGCTGCGACCTCCGCTCCCCCCTCCTTCCCTCCCAGTCCGCGCCACCGGCTGCGGTCCGTGGACCGGGACGAGGTGGCCCGGGTCGTGGACCTGCTCCCGCCCGGCGCCACCTGGCTGCCCGCGCCCCAGCACACCCTGCCGGCACTGCCGGGCCAGCCGCCGATGGTCGGCTACCTGGTCCTCGTACCGGCCGACCAGCACCCGATCGCCTTCTCCCCGCAGTCCGTTCCCGCCCCCGCCGCTCCGGCCGGACCCGCGTCCGCCTCTTCGGCGGTCGCCGGTGACGCGCTCGTGCGCATCGACCCGGCGCAGCGCACCGCCGAGGTCGACGGGGAGGTGCTGGACCTGACGTACCTGGAGTTCGAACTGCTGGCCCACCTGGTCGCGCACCCGCACCGGGTGCACAGCCGGGACCAGCTGGTGACCACGGTCTGGGGCTACGGCCACGTCGGCGACGGCCGCACGGTCGACGTCCACATCGCCCGGCTGCGCCGCAAGCTGGGCGCGGCGCACCGCGGCGCGATCCAGACCGTGCGCCGGGTGGGCTACAAGTACGCACCCTGACCGGGGTGCCGGTCACGGCCCGACACGACGGTGGGCCCGTACTCGCGAGGGGGAGTACGGGCCCACCGGGCGTTGCCGGGGCCTTGAGCCCGGCGGGGCCGTCAGCCCAGCGGCGCCCCGGCCGGGCGGCGGCGGGCCGCCACGAAGCCGAGCACCACGTCGACCCCGAGGAACGCCACGAGACTGATCCCGAGCAGCGGGACGAACCAGCCGACGGCCGCCGTCACGCAGGCGAACGGCAGCAGCGTGGTCACCGGCAGCTTCCGCCAGGCACCGCGCGGCTGAGCGCGGCCCGCGGAGAGCCGGCGTTCCTTGGTGGGCCGGCGCATCCACCACATCCGGTAGCCCCACACCACGAGGAACATCACCGCGAGGGCGAGCGCGGCCAGGGCGATCTGGTTGGCGATCCCGAAGGTGAGGCCCATGTGGAGGTCGATGCCGAAGCGGGTCAGCTGGGCGAGGAGCGGGTAGTCGGCGAAGCGCAGTTCGTCCATGATCCGGCCGTCGGCGGGGTCCACCGCGACCGAGTCCAGGTGCACCGGCAGGGTCTTGTCGTTCTCCTTGACGACGTAGCCCTTGCCCTTGGCGGGCAGGGTCACGCGCAGGCTCTCGGTGACCCCGGCGGCCCGGGCGGCGGCCACCGCGCGGTCGATGCCGATGTCGGCGGTGGGCGGCGGCGGGGGCATCTCCATGCCCTCGGTCATGACGTGCCCGGCGTGCTCGTCGGAGCCGCCCGCGGCGCCCCCGGCGAGGGTGGCGGCCACGGAGGGGGTGGCCCCGCCGAGCCGGTCCTGGAGCTGCCCGATGTTCTCGCCCGCGTACTTCGACCAGGTCAGGCCGGTGGCGGAGAGGCCCACGAGGCCGATGGCGGCCCACAGTCCGACGGTGCCGTGCCAGGACAGGGTCTTGCGGCGGCCGGTGGCCCCCCGGTCGGGCAGGACGAGGTCGGCCCTGCGGGAGCGGCGACGGCCGATCCACAGCGCGAGGCCGCCCAGCGCTACCACCCACAGCCAGCTCGCGGCGAGCTCGCTGTAGTTACGGCCGAACTCGCCGAGCTGCAGGCTGGCGTGGAACTCGCTCAGCCAGGCGCGCAGCGGCAGCGCGTCACCGGCGGTGGTGAGCTGTCCGCGCACGTCGGCGGTGTACGGGTCGACGAAGACCGTGAGGGTCTGGCCCTCCTCCAGCCCCGGACGCTCCATGATCACCCGGGTGGTCGCGTCGGCCTCGGGCGCGGGCCAGACGCCGAGCACCTTGCCCTCGGGCACGGCGCCGCGGGCGGCCTTGACCTGGGTGCTGAGCGGTACGGAGGCCTCGCCGACGTGGGGCACCGTCAGCTCGTGGGAGTAGAGGATCTTCTCGGCCTGCCAGGAACCGGCGTACAGCAGGCCGGTGGTGGCGGCGAGGAACAGCAGCGGGGCTATGAGCAGGCCCGCGTAGAAGTGCATGCGCAGGAGCAGCGGGCGCAGGGCGGCCCAGCCGCCCCCGCCCGTGCGCCGGGCCGGCGGGGCCGGTGCGTCGGCCTTGGCGTCGGCCGGTGCTTCGGCAGGGGTGTCGGCAGGGGCGTCGGGGTCCCGGGCGGGGACGCCCCGGAGCTCGTCGAGGGACATGTCGGTCCTCAGGGGTTGGCGAAGACATGGGTGGAGGGCCCCGGGTCTCGCCCACCTCGCCGAAGGAGGGTGCGCCGGTCAGGCGCGGGCAGGAAGGCCGGGGGCCGTGGTGCGGGTGATTCGCCACCCGGGCGGGCCCCGGCGGACCGCGGTGTGGGCGTGGACGGCCCCGCGCAGGCGGCGCGGCCGTACGTACGGGGGACGCTGCGCGGGCGGCGCCGGTACGAGGGCCACCCGGGTCCGGACCAGCGCGAGCGCGCGGGCGAGCGGCCGGGCGGCGTGCAGCGTGGCCGCGCCGAGGGCCCCGGCCAGCCGGAAGACGGCGGCCTCGCCCCGGGCCAGCCAGGCGGCGCACAAGAGTCCGGCGAGCACGTGCGCGGCGATCATCCCGAGGCCGCCGTGCCCGGCCATCGCGACCATGTGCGCCAGGCCGGCCGTCCCGGCGGCGCCGTGGCCCGCCATGTCGGCCATGCCCGTCATCCCCGTCATGTCCGCCATGCCCGCCATGCCCGCCATCGCGTCGGCGGCTCGGCCACCGGTCGCCGGGCCGGCCGTCGCGAGGCCGTCCGCGATGCCCGAGGCCAGGTCGGCCGCGGCGGTGGAGGCGTGCGTTCCCGTGCCGGGCAGGTGGTGGTGCCCCGGCATCGGCATCGGCATCGGCTCCGCACCCGTCACGGGCACGGCCATGGGCATGGGCATGGGCATCCGCGATGCCGCCGACCCCGCCGTGAGCGCGTCGCTCGCGGAGAACGCGAAGTGCAGCGCTCCCTGGACACCGAGCAGGGCGGCACTGATCCCGGCCGGCCCGCAGCGCCGCCCGGTGGCCGGCCAGGCGAGCAGGGCGGTCACCACGAAGGCACCCATAAGCCATCCGAACGGAACGACCCCGGCAGACATGGACGAATGCCCCAGCGCACCCAAGGCGACGCACACCGCCGCGAACATCGCGGCCCGCGTGGCGCGCAGAGGGGCGCCGGATCGGGAGGGAGGCATGTCCCCGTCATGCTCCCACGGGGCCCGGTGGCCCGCGCAACGGGGCCGTATCCGATCATGGTCGGGTGAAGCCACTGCCACCGTCATGGTCATCACCGCTGGGCGCTCTCTACACGGGCGGGGTGCAGCTCGGTTCGCACGCCCTGGAACGGCTGGGTCCGGCGGAGCGGGAGCGGGTGCTGCGCGCCTGCTCGACGAACGTCGACAACCTCGACGCGGGACGCTGGGAAACCCTGCTGACCAGCGCCTGCGTGGTCGAGGAGCCGATGCCGCTGCCCTACGCCCTCCTGCTGCTCGCGGTACTGGGCTACGCGGAGTACGCGTACGGCGCCTGGTGGACGGCCGCCGTGTTCCTCTTCGGCCACAGCGCCGCCACCCTCCTCGTCTACGGGGCCCTGCGGCGCACCGCCGACCGCGAGACCCGCCGGGCCCTGGACGTGGGCGCGAGCTACGGGCTCAACGCCGTGCTCGGCGCCCTGACCTCGGCCCTGCCGCGCGGGACCGTGCGCAACGTCGCGCGGGCCGGCCTGCTGGCGCTCGCCGTGCGGCCGGTGCTGCGGCGGGAGCGGACCTTCACCGACGCGGGGCACCTGGTGGCCCTGGGCATCGGGATCGGGGTCTCGGTCGCCGCCGATTGTCTTTCCGGATCGCATCATCGGAAAATCGCCCTAACGTGAGCCGTATGCGGCGCCAGCCGTGACCCGCCGTGGATGACACGAGTCAGCCCCTCCCGATCCACACCCCCGTCGATCCGCGCCCGCGCGGACCGCACACCGCACGACCCGTACCCCCGCACACCGCTGGAGCCGCCACGATGACCGCCACCCCCTCCACCACCGTCGCCAACCTCCGCGACCTCGGGGGCACCCCGCTCACCGGCGGCCGCAGCGTCCGCCCGGGCCTCGTACTGCGTTCGGGCGCCCTCGACCGGCTCGACCTCGACGTCGATCCGGCGGTGGCCGCGCTCGGGCTGCGCACGGTCATCGACCTCCGCAGCGACGCCGAGCGCGCCGACCACCCCGACCGGATACCGGAAGGGGCCCGGCTGCTGGTGCGCGACGTGCTCGCCGACAAGATGAACGAGGGCCGGATGCCCGCCGCCACCCAGCTCAAGGACCTCCTCGCCGACCCGGCGGTCGCCGAGGAGCACCTGGGCGGCGGCAAGGCGCAGGCCCTGTTCGGCTCGGTGTACCGCTCGTTCGTCTCCACCACCTCCGCGCACGCCGCGTACCGCACGCTGCTCACGGAGGCCGCCGACCCGCAGGCGGGCCCCCTGCTGTTCCACTGCACGGCGGGCAAGGACCGTACGGGCTGGGGCGCGACGGTGATCCTCGCGCTGCTCGGCGCGGACGAGGACACCCTGATGGCCGAATACCTGTCGGTGAACCCGGCGGTGAAGGCGGCCTTCGCCCCGATGATCGAGGGATTCACGGCGGCGGGCGGGGACCCGGACATCGCGCTGGCGCTGATCGGGGTGTTCCCCTCCTACCTGGAGGCGGGCCTCGACGAGGTGCGCGTCCGGTACGGCTCGATGGAGAAGTACGTGCGCGAGGGACTGGGCGTCCCGGACGAGACGGTCGAGGCGCTGCGGGCCGGTCTGATCGTCTGACGGGTCACCCCGCGGGCGCCCCGGTTCGTCCGAACGTGTGAGCTGGGGGCGGGTGACCATCCGACGATTCGCTCGTTCTGCTGAACGTGACTGCGCCGGATACCGCCACCCGCCCCCTGCCTCCCGACGTCGAGCAGGCCGAGGCCGCCATCGTCGAGCACTACCCGCGGCTGGTGCGGCTCGCCTATCTGGTGCTGCCGCCCGCCTTCGGCCGCAACCGCCGGGTGCTCACCGCCCACGCCCTGACCCAGCGGGCCCTGCCGCGCGGGCGGCGCGGCGCCGGATCCGGCGAGGTGCGGGGCGGGGTCCCGGCCCCGCGCGGCGGGGCGG
>NZ_JBGWAB010000201.1:0-9306 GCF_041862025.1 Streptomyces sp. AB3(2024) | reverse complement strand
ACGGGGCCGGGCACCCCGGGCAGGCCGGACGCCCCGGTGCCGCCGGACGCACCGGACGCCCCGGACGCCCCGGTGCCGCCGGACGCACCGGACGCCCCGGACGCCCCGGTGCCGTCGGCCGGGCCGGGGTCCCGGTCCCGCACGGCGCCCGCCGCGGCGGTGCCGGCGCCGGCGGCCCGTACGGCCGTCGCCGCAGGCAGTCGGCGGCCCCGTACCGCCGCGAGCAGCGCGTAGTTCTCGGCGACGAACACCCGGCCGGGACCGCCCACCGGCTCCGGGACCCGTTGCCCCGTCAGATCGAGGTACATCGCCTGGACCACGTCCAGCCCGCGGTCGTCCGTGAACAGCCGGAACTGCGCGCCGGGGCGCGGGTTGAAGTCCACCAGCCGGAAGATGCCCCGCTCGTCGCACCGGAAGTCGAGGTCCAGGATCCCCTGGTAGCCGAGCCGTTCGGCGAGCCGCAGCCCCGATTCCTCCACGGCCGGGTCCGGGAGCCACCGCCCCACCGCCGTCAGCCCCGTCCGCACCGGCCAGGACAGCTCCTTGCGGCCCGACCCGGCGAGCAGCGGACGCCCGCCCCGGGCGAAGGCCCCGTGGAAGAACCAGTCGGTGTCGGGGCCGGCGGGCAGGAACCGCTGGAGCAGCAGGCGGCTCCCGGCCTCCGCCGAGCGTTCGTACAGCCGCCGCGCCTCCGCGACGCCGTGCACCAGGGTGGTGCTGCGCAGTCCGACGGCGGCGGGCAGCAGCCACGGCCGGCTCCACTTGGCCACCACGGGCAGGCCGAGCCGCCAGGCGGCCTCGGCCGCCTCGGCCCCGCTCGCCGGGATCACCGTCTCCGGGTGCGGGACGCCCCAGCGGGCGCAGAGCCGCGACAGCTCCGCCTTGTCGGCCACGCGCGCCGGGAGGTTGTCGGGCTGATGGGGGATCCGGAAACGGTCCGTCAGCATCGGGGCGACCCGGGAGACCGCGATGGCGCTCAGGTCGTCCATGGCGATGAGCACCGCCGGCCGCCCGATCCGCTTCGACACCCCGGTCAGGCACTCCAGCAACGCCTCGGGCGCCTCGGGGTCGAGACCCCCGTCGGGACCGGGGTGCGTGGCGCGCAGGTACCGCGAACGCCCCATGGGACCTCCCCCCGCTTCGACGACGGCATGGACCTCCACGCCCTTGCGCCCGAGCGATCTGACGGCGCCGAGGGTTCCGTGGTGGAACGGATTCCGATCGAGTCTGAGCAGAACGGCGGGCACATGGTTGGCGAACGCGTGCATCGAAAGGGTGTCTTTCACCTAGTCGGACCAAGCGGGCAGGATGCGCAGCTGCGAATGGCCTAGGCAAAGGCCACCGGACAGGCCATTCGTCAGATGTGATGTCTAACGTCGTCGGCAAGCACACCGGTTCAGGAAAGCTCGGGAGACGCCATGCCCAGACCACGCCGCCGACTGGCGAGCACCTGCATCGGTACGGTCACGGCCGGGTTGCTCGCCACCGGAGCCGCCCTCGCGGCACCGGAGGATGAGCCCAGGGGCTCCGACATCGCCATGGGCGCCTACCTCGACTACGGGCCGCCCGGCGTCGCCCGGATCCCGTACCTGTCGCGCTGGCTGGGCGGCAAGGAGATCCGGGTCGGGCACACGTATCTGCCCGGTGACCAGTGGGCGGGCATCGAGGGCAACGTGCCGTTCCTGGCGGACTGGGCCGAGTGGCGACGGGCCGAGGACGACCGGATGTTCGTGCTGAACGTGCCCATGCAGGCCCGCAACGAGGGCCGGGTGCCGGACTGGCACGTGGCCCGGCTGATCCGGGCCGGCGCGCAGGGCCAGTACGACCGGCACTTCACGAAGCTGGCCGAACGGCTGGTGGCGCTGGGGGTGCCGGACACGGTCGTCGTGCTCGGCTGGGAGATGAACGGCACCACGTACACCCACCGTTGCGGGCCCGACCCGGAGAACTGGAAGGCGTACTGGAAGCGCGTCGTCAACGCGATGCGCGCCGTTCCCGGCCAGCGGTTCAAGTTCGATTTCGCCCCGAACCGGGGGACGGACGCGATCGGCTGGACCAAGTGCTACCCGGGCGACGACGTGGTCGACGTCATCGGCATGGATTCGTACGACCAGGCGCCGGGCCGGACCTTCGAGGACCAGGTCACGCAGCCGTACGGGCTCCAGGCGCACGTCGACTTCGCGAAGGCACACGGCAAGGAGATCTCGTACCCGGAGTGGGGACTGTTCCGCAACGGCGACAACCCGGAGTACGTGCGGCGGATGCTGAAGTGGATCGAGCAGCACAAGCCGCTGTACCACACCATCACCGACTACTGCCCGCACGGCGTGTGGCAGTGCAAGCAGAACCCGGAGTCGTCGAGGGTCTTCCGTGAGGCGCTGACCCCGCGGGTGCCGGTCGAGCCCACTCCCCCGGTGGTCCCGACGCCCGTGGTCCCGACCCCGGTGGTGCCCACTCCGGTGCTCCCCACACCGGTCGTCCCGACCCCGCAGATCCCGACCCCGCAGATCCCGACACCCCAGGTCCCGACCCCGCAGGTGCCCACGCCTCCGGTCCCGGCGCCGACCCCCACCCCGGAGGCGTCCGACCCCCCGGTCGTCCCCAGCACGGGCACGGGTACGAGCCCGGCCCCGACGCCGCCCCCCGAGCCCGCGCCCGAGCCCAAGCCCGATCCCGAGGTGTCCGTCCCGCCGGTGTTCCCGCCGGCGCCGACGCCCGAGGTCACGGTGCCCGCGTCGCCGAGCCCGCTCGTCCCCGCACCCGTGCCCGTCCCCGTCCCCGTCCCCGTCCCCAGTCCGGCGCCGAAGCCGCCCGCCCCCGAACCGACCGCCAACAGCACGCAGTGGTGCGTCCCGCTCAACTTCGGCGAGTGGCTGAACAAGCTGGTCGGCAAGCAGACGGTCTGCATCAAGCTCGACTGGGTCAAGAACTCCGGCTTCTGGCCCTTCTAGACGGGTCACCGCACGCGCAGTTCGTTCAGCCGCGCCCGCCAGTCACGGGCGCCCGGCAGCGCCTCGCGCAGCGCGTCCACCGCCCGCTCGCGCCCCGTGACCTGCGACTCGTGCAGCCGCAGCAGGGGCGCGAGCGCGTGCGTGGCCAGCAGGAGACGCTGGTTGACGACCGTCTCGGGCCGCCAGTGGTTCTTGTACGGCTCGTTGCCGCGCAGGAAACTCACCACCGGCCGTCCCTCGGCCAGGGCCCGGCCCGCCTCGTAGCGCAGCAGCAGCGTCGCGACGTCGACCTTGCGGTCCCTCAGTTGCGGATCGGCGCCGTACAAATAGCCGCCGCTCAGCCCGGCGGACAGCAGCGTGACGTTGGCCGCCACCACCGCGCCGTCCAGCCGGAACTCCGTCAGCCGCCCCTCCCCCGCCCGCACCATCCGCCGGGTGGCCCGGGTCAGGTGCTCGGCGAACCGGGGCCGCAGGTGTTCGGGGGTGACCCCCCGGCCGCGCCACTGCTTCTCGTGGAGCCGCAGCAGGGTCCGTACGGCCCCCGGCACCTCTTCCTCGGTGACCTCGTGCTCCTCGATCCCGGCGGCGTCGGTCTTGCGCAGCTTGGCCCGCACCCGCTGGGCGCCGGAGGCCGGCATCCGTTTGACGAGCTCGTCGAAGGGCAGCGCGGGCAGTTCCATGCAGGTGGAATCGGCCAGCTTGCCGGACACCCCGGGCCACGCCTCGTACAGCGCCTCGGCCGCCGCCCCCGGCCGTACCTCGCGCAGGTCCACGACCGCGCTGCGGGCGGCCCGGTGCAGCCCGTGGGCCAGGGCGGGCACGACCTGGTCGGCGTACCCGTCGGCCACGAGCACGTCGAAGTAGTCGGTGATGGGCCCGCCCAGCGGCACCAGCCGCGGCAGCGGCCGGTGTACGAGCATCAGCGCGGCCGCGCCGACCAGTTCCCCGCCCCGCCGTACGAGCAGGACCCGGAGCCGGCCCTCCTTCCCGTACGACAGCCACCACGAGTGGAGCCAGGCGTGGCTCTGGAAGGGGGTGGCGGTGCGACAGCCTCGGACGAGCCGGTTCCACGGCTCCTCCAGCGCGGCGAACTGCCGGGGGTCGCGGCACATCGTCACCGTCAGGGCCCCGGTGGAGCCCCGCGTCATCGCACGGACTCCTTCTCCTTGGTCTCGGAGTGCTCGCCCTGGGCGGGCAGCGAGGCGTACTCCTCCACGACCGGGAGCGCCTCTTCCTCCTGCTTGCGGCGGCGGGGCCGGGCCAACAGCCACAGCCCGCCCAGCAGCCCGCCCGCGCACAGCCCGACGGCGCCGCTGACGGGGGCCGACGGGGAGGCGGGGTCGCTCGGCGCCACGGCCTGGTTGAACAGGAGCAGCTGCACGCCGGTGTTCTTGGCGGCCTGGTTGCTGGTCAGGGTGAGCGCGTCGGCGACGGCGTTGGCGATGTCGGCGGCCTCGGAGGGGCTCTTGGACATCCCGGTGATGGCGATCATCGGGGAGTCGGGGGAGGTCTCGGTACGGACCTGGGTGCGCAGGCGGCGGGCGTCGATCCCGGCGCGGGGCTGGGCGTAGGCGAGGGTGGAGCTGCTGGTGGCGATGCGTCCGTAGGCCTGGGCGAAGCCGAGGGCGGTAGCGGGCTCGGTGGTCTCGTTGGGGACGGCGACGACGTAGCCGGTGGCGGCGTACTCGGGGGCCTTGAGGACCCCGTACGCCCCGCCCGCGGCGAGGCCGAGCAGGGCGCAGGCGGGCAGGGGCCACCAGGCGGGCGGTGGCAGCAGCCGGCGCTTGCGCTCCGACCGGTGGTCGGACTTCTTCTGGTCGGCGGTGTCGGCCATGTGCGGTGCTCGCTTCCTGGGGGGAGGGGGGGGTCGTTCACCCCCGGCCGGCCCCCGGCCGGGGGCGGTGCGTGGGGGGGGGGTGCGGGGGCGTGGTGCGGGGGCGGGGCGGGGTCAGCCCCCGCCGGGTGCGGGGGCGTCCGCCGCGGTACGGGTCGCGGCCCCCGGGGCGGACGCGGCGGCCGGCCCGGACCGGGCTCTCACCCCGGGACCGGTGCCGGTGCCGGGACCGGTGCCGGAAGCCGTACCGGTGCCAGGGCCGGAGTCCGTGCCGGTGCCCGTGCCGGGGCCGGGGCCGGGGCCGGAAGCCCTGCCGTCGCCGGAGCCCGTACCGGGGCCGGAGGTCTCGTCGGCGCCGGGGCCCTGGGCCTCGGCCGGGTCGCGGCCCGGGGTGTCCGGGGCGGGCGCGGTTCGCGGGGCTGCCGGTGCCGGGGCCGGTACCGGTACCGGAGCCGAAGCGGGAGCAGGAGCCGGAGCCGGTGCCGGTGCCGGTGCCGGTGCCGCCGGTAGCGGGGCGGCCAGGGCGAGGGAGTAGACGTCGAGGAGCTGCCGGGCGGTGCGGGCGATGTCGTAGCGGCGTACCACCGGGGGCGCGGGGAGCCGGCGGGCGCCCGCTTCCATCTGCCCGCGCAGGGCGGCGACGAGTTCCTCCGTGCCGGGCCCGATCCGCCGCGCGCCGGGCGCCTCGGCGGCGGGGAGGTCGTCGATGGCGGGGCAGGTCACGTGGAGCACGGGGAGTCCGGCGGCCAGGGCCTCGACCACGGCGAGTCCGAAGGCCTCCTCCCTGGAGGGGGACACGAACACGTCCATGGCGGCGAGCAGGGAGGGGATCCCGGGCGTGCGCCCGTCGGGGCTGTCGCCGAGCGGGTCGCGCTCGCCCAGGAGGTGGATGCGGCCCTGCGCGCCGAGTTCGGCGGCGAGCGTGCGCAGCGCGGCCCGCTCCGGTCCGTCCCCGGCGAGGAGCAGGTGGGCGCCGGGCAGCGCGGCGACGGCCCGGACGAGTACGTCGAACCGCTTGCCGGGCACCAGCCTGCCGACCCCGCCGACCACGAAGGCCCGTTCGGGCAGCCCCGTGCGGGCGCGGGTGGCGCGGCGGGCGCCTTCGTCGAAGCGGAAGCGGGCGGCCTCGATCCCGTTGGGGACCACGTGGACGCGGGCGGCGGGCACGCCCCAGTTCTCCAGGCGGGCCGCCACGGTGTCCGATACGGCGACGGTGGCGGAGCCGAGCCGTTCGCCGGCGAGGTAGAGGGCCCGGACCCCGGCGGTCAGGGGGCGGCCTTCGATCTCGGCCTCGCCGAGGGAGTGTTCGGTGGCGACGACGGCCCGTACTCCGGCGAGCCGGGCGGCGAGGCGCCCGTAGACGCAGGCCCGGTAGAGGTGGGTGTGGACGAGGTCGTAGCGGCCGTGCCGGATGAAGCGGGCCAGGCGGGGCAGGGCGCCCAGGTCGCGGTTGCCGCGCATGCCCAGGTGGACGACCCGGACGCCGTCGGCGCGCAGTCCTTCGGCGACCGGACCGGGGTTGGTGAGGGTCAGGACGTCGCAGGGCATCGGCATGTGGCGCAGCAGGAGCCGCAGTTGCTGCTCGGCGCCGCCGACGCCGAGCCCGGTGATGACGTGGAGGGCCTTCACGGCAGGACCACCCGCCGCAGTTCGCGCACCCGGTGGCGCAGCTGCTTGATCCGCATCCGGCCGCGGCCGTCGGCCTGGCTGACGTGGGTGCGGGGCAGGGCGTGCGGGCCGGTGAGCCGTCCGGGGGTGATCGCGCAGGCGTACGCGTATCCGGCGGCCCGGGTGGCTTCGACGACGCGGGCGTCGAGGTGTCCGTAGGGGTAGCAGAAGCCCCGGGGGAGGCTTCCGGTCAGTTCGCGCAGCAGGTCGCGGCTGCCGCGCAGTTCCTGCCGCAGGATGTCGTCGGGGGCCGTGGTGAGGTCCTGGTGGAGCAGTCCGTGCGAGCCGATCTCCGTTCCGCCGGCGGCGGCTTCGCGGATCGCGTCGGCGGTGAGGAGGGACTTGCGCGGGCCGAGCGGGTCCCACACGTTGTCGGCGCCGAGCCGTCCGGGCAGGACGAACAGGGTGGCGGTGCAGTCGTAGCGGCGCAGCAGGGGCAGGGCGCCGGTGAGGAAGTCGGTGTAGCCGTCGTCGAAGGTGAGTCCGACGAGGCCGCGCCCCTGCCCGGCGGCGCGGGCCCGCAGCAGTTCGCCGACGGACACCCCGCGCAGTTTCCGGGTGTGCAGCCATTGCAGCTGGGCTTCCAGGGCGCCGGGGGTGACGGTGATCCCGTACGGGTCCTCGGCGGGGTCGGTGAACTCGGCGACCGAGTGGTACATCAGGACCCACGGCGATGCGGACCGGCGGGCGGGGCCCTCCACGGCGGGGGATGCCGTGTCGGTGTCAGCGGACATTGCGGAACCTCTGGGTGAGCTGGGTCAGGCGGGTGGTGAGCTGGGAGGCGGTCTGGGCGATCTGGGCGGGCAGGGCGGTGACTTCGATGGCCCGCATGGCCATGCCGGTGGCCCCGAACATGGCCGGGACCAGCAGGCAGCCGAGGGCGGCGCTGAGCATGGGGTCGGGGATCATCGGGCCGGCGAGCCAGCCGGTGCCGCCGGCGGCGACGGCGGCTACGGCGAGGCGTCCGATGCTGAGGGCGACGCGGCGGACCTGGATGGCGACGATTCGGGAGCCGAGTCCGGTGAGCAGGAGGGCGGCGGTGGTGGTGATGCCGGCGGCGTTGGCGGCGGCGATGCCGTAGGTGCCCCACCAGCCGACGGCGAGGGCTCCGGCCACGATGTTGACGAGCAGCCCGGCGCCCATCGCGAGCGCCGGGAACCAGGTGGGCCGGGCGGTCGAGAAGAAGGGCCGGGAGAGTGCTCCGACGAGGCAGTGGCCGAGGAGTCCGAGTCCGTAGACGCGCATGACGTCGGCGGTGGCGAGGGTGTCGCGGTGGGTGAAGGCGCCGCGTTCGAAGAGGACCTGGATGATCTGCGGTGCGTAGCCGATGACGAGGGCGCTGCCCATGAGGACGGCGAGGGAGGCGAGGGCGAGGTCCTGTTCCACCCGGCGCCGGGCCTTCTCGCGTTCCCCGCCGGCCATGGCCTGGGCGACGACGGGGAAGGTGACGGTGCAGATCATCAGGGAGAGCACCATCGGCATCTGCGCGACCTTCTGCGCGTAGTTGAGGTGCGAGATGGCGCCCGGGGGGAGGGAGGCGGCTAGGAAGCGTTCGACGAGGACCTGGGACTGCCGGAAGACGGCGAAGAAGATGACGGGGGCGATGACTCCGAAGGCGATGAGGGTGGGCCGGTCCCGGTCGCGCTGGCTGCGGGGGGCTCCCTTGGGGCGGGTGGGTCCGAAGCCGACGTTGCGGATGAAGGCGGGGAGCTGGACGAGGACCATCAGCAGTCCGCCGACGGCGACTCCGGCGGCGGCGGCGCGCACGCCCCACAGGGCGTGGAGGGCGACCATCGTGCCGATGATCCCGACGTTGTACGAGACGTAGATCGCGGCGGGCGGGACGAAGGAGCGGTGGGCGCGCAGGGCTGCGCTGAAGTAACCGGCGACGCCGAAGGTGAGGACGGTGAGGGCGGTCATCCGGGTGCACTGGACGGCCAGTTCGGGGTCGGGCAGGCCGGGGGCGAGCAGTGCGACGACGAGCGGGGCGGCGACGATCAGTACGGAGGCGACGGCGGCCAGGAACACGGCGAGCCGCGGCAGGGTCGCCCCGACGAGGAGCCGTACGGGGTCGGCCGCGCGGGCCTGCCTGCGGGTGAGGCCGGCCCGGCTGGCGGCGCGGCGGGCGAGGGCGTGGCTGAAGGCGGGCACCATCAGCAGGGCCATGGCGTCCTCGATCAGCATGGTCGAGGCCATTTCGGGGACGGTCCAGGCGATCAGGAAGGCGTCGCTGTCGTGTCCGGCGCCGAAGAGGTGCGCGATGGTCTGGTCGCGGACGAGGCCGAAGACGGCTCCGGCGGCGGTCAGTCCGGCGGTGACGGCGGCGGCTTTGGCGAGGAACCGTCCGAGCGGGGCGGGGCCGTTGCCGGAGCCGCCGGCTCCGACGCCCGGCCCGCCGGCGGCCCGACGGCGCCCGGCCTGACCGGGCCGGGCGGCGTCGGCCGGTACGGGGCCCCGCGCGGGTGCCCCCGGTCCGGTGGCCGGTCGCCGGCCGGGCCGGTGCCCGGTGTCGCCTGTGCCGGTGCGGCGTCCCGCGAGGGCGTAGTCGGGCGCCGCTTCGGGCGTGGGCGGTGCGGCGGGCCGGGTTTCGGGGCGGCCGGTGGCGCGTACGGCGGCCCGACGGCCCGCGGGCACGGCGTCGGCCTCCGCGTCACGACCGGACCGGCCACCCTGCCCGGCCTGCCCGGCCTGCCCGGCCTGCCCGGCCTGCCCGGCCTGCCCGGCCTGCGGCCCCTCGGCCCCGGGCCGGGGGGGGGGGGGGGGGGGGGGGGGGGGGGGGGGGGGGGGGGGGGGGGGGGGGGGGGGGGGGGGGGGGGGGGGGGGGGGGGGGGGGGGGGGGGGGGGGGGGGGGGG
>NZ_JBGWAB010000200.1:0-9420 GCF_041862025.1 Streptomyces sp. AB3(2024) | reverse complement strand
CCCCCCCCCCCCCCCCCCCCCCCCCCCCCCCCCCCCCCCCCCCCCCCCCCCCCCCCCCCCCCCCCCCCCCCCCCCCCCCCCCCCCCCCCCCCCCCCCCCCCCCCCCCCGGCGCGTTCCCGTCCGCAGGACGGAAGCCGGTTGCGGCCGGCCGCGGGCGACGCCGACAGTGGGCGGATGCGCGACACGCTGACCGTCCGGCCCGCCGGCCCCGGGGACGCCTCCGACATCTGCTCCCTGCTCAACGCCGTGGACGTCATCGAGATCGGCAGACCCGAGACCGACCTGGGCACCGCCCTGGCCGACCTCAACCACCCAGGGGTGGACCTGGCCACCGACTCCTGGCTGGCCCTGCGGGCCGGCCGGCCCGTCGCCTACGCCCTCGTCTGGAACGACTCCGGACCGGGCCGGATCGACGGCGACCACTACGTACTGCCCGGCGAGCCCCGGGCCGCCCGCCGCTTGCTGGAGCTGATGGAGGCCCGCGCCCGCGCGATGGCAGCCGGGGCCGACCGCCCGCGCCTGCGCCTGCAGCTGGGCGCCGACCCCACCCTGGACCCGGCCCTCCTCACCGGGCGCGGCTACCGCACCGTGCGCCGCCACCAGGTGATGACCCGTCGGCTCACCCCGGCCGACGCCGCCCCGCCCGTGCCGCCCCCGGGGCTGACCCTGCGCGACTGCGGGGCCGACGGGTCCGACCGGCGCCGCGCCCACGCCCTGGTGGAGGAGACCTTCGCCGCCCACTTCGGGCACGCCCCGCGCGCGTACGAACCCTGGCTGGACCACCTCGACGCCCGCGCCCTCGACTGGTCGCTGGTGTGGATCGCGAGCCTGCCCGGGGCGGGCGACACGGCCGTGCTGCTCACCCGGGACGACCGCACCAGCATGGGCTGGATCAGTCACATCGGCGTACGCGAGGGGCTGCGCGGCCGGGGTGTCGGAGGCTTCCTGCTCCGCCACGGCTTCGCCGCGTACGCCGCCCGCGGCCGCGACACGGTGGGCCTCGGCGTGGACACCGGCAACGAGACCGGCGCACTCGGGCTGTACGAAGCGCACGGCATGCGACCGCACTACGCCGTGGACACCTGGGAGCTGCCTTTGCACTCGCAGGGGTGACAGCCGGGGGACGCGAGGGTGCAATCGGTCCAACCATGGGTGTGCAGGGACCCACATGGGGTGACATTGGCCCCGAAGCGAGTCTCGGTACCCCTAGGAGGCACTCCATGCGCGGAGCCACCCACGCCAAGTGGGCCGCATGTGCGGTGGCCGTCGCCCTCGCGGCGACGGCCTGCGGCGGCGGTAGCGACAACGGCGGCGGTGGCGGTGGCGGTGCCGAAGGGATCGTCAGTTCCTCCTGGGGTGACCCGCAGAACCCGCTGGAGCCCGCCAACACCAACGAGGTGCAGGGCGGCAAGGTCCTCGACATGCTCTTCCGGGGCCTCAAGCGCTACGACCCGAAGACCGGCGAGGCCGTGAACATGCTCGCCGAGAAGATCGACACCACGGACAGTCAGAACTTCACGATCACGCTGAAGGACGGCTGGAAGTTCAGCAACGACGAGCCGGTCACCGCCCAGTCCTTCGTGGACGCCTGGAACTACGGCGCGGACGTGCGCAACAAGCAGAACAACTCGCCGTTCTTCTCCGACATCGTCGGCTACGAGGACGTGCACCCGGCGACCGGCGAGCCCAAGGCGAAGACCATGTCCGGACTGGTCGTCAAGGATCCCAAGACCTTCACCGTCGCCCTGAAGCACAAGTTCTCCACCTGGCCCGAGACCCTCGGCTACCAGGCCTTCTCGCCGCTGCCCAAGGCCTTCTTCACCGACCACGCCGGCTGGCTGAACAAGCCGATCGGCAACGGCCCGTACACGGTGGACTCGTACACCAAGGGCACCGGGATGAAGCTGCGCAAGTGGGACGGCTACACGGGTGCGGACAAGGCGCTGAACGGCGGTGTGGACCTCAAGGTCTACACCGACAACAACACCGCCTACACCGACCTGATCTCGGGCAACCTCGACCTGGTCGACGACATCCCGGCGCAGCAGCTCAAGAACGTCAAGAACGACCTCGGCGACCGGTACATCAACCAGCCGGCCCTCATCATCCAGACCCTCACCTTCCCGCTCTACGACCCGCAGTGGGGCAAGGAGGGCATGGAGAAGGTCCGCCGGGGCATCTCGATGGCGATCAACCGCGACGAGATCACCCAGCAGATCTTCCGCGAGACCCGTACGCCGGGCAAGGACTGGACCTCCCCGGCCCTCGGGGCCAAGGGCGGCTTCAACGCCACCCTCTGCGGCGACGCCTGCAAGTACGACCCGGCCGCCGCCAAGAAGCTCATCCAGGAGGGCGGCGGCCTGCCCGGCGGGAAGGTCACCCTGACCTCCAACGTCGACACCGGCTCGCACCGCGAGTGGATGGACGCCGTCTGCAACAGCATCAACAACGCGATCGGCGAGGGCCCGGTCTGCACGGTCAACCCGATCGGCACCTTCGCCGACTTCAGGAACCAGCAGAGCGCCTACAAGCTGACCGGCCCCTTCCGCTCCGGCTGGCAGGCCGACTACCCGCTGATCCAGAACTTCCTCCAGCCGCTCTACTACACCGGGGCCTCCTCCAACTACGGCAAGTTCAGCAACCCGGACTTCGACAAGCTCGTCGACGAGGCCAACCAGGAGAGCGACGCCCCCAAGGCGATCGCCAAGTTCCAGGACGCGGAGAAGATCCTCGCGGAGCAGATGCCGTCCATCCCCCTCTGGTACCAGAACGGCAGCGCCGGACACTCCGAGCGGATCACCGACGTCGCCCTGAACCAGTTCAGCGTCCCGGTCTACAACCAGATCAAGGTCAGCTGACCCACCCCTCGGATCGATCCTGGAGCAGTCCATGGGACGTTACGTGATCCGGCGACTGCTCCAGATGATCCCGGTGTTCATCGGCAGCACGTTCCTGATCTTCTTCATGGTGTACGCGCTCGGCGACCCGGTGGCGGCCCTCTTCGGCGACAAGGCCCCCGACCCCGCCACCGCCGCACGGATCCGCAAGGACCTCTACCTCGACCAGCCCCTGTGGAAGCAGTACCTGCACTACATGGGCCAGATCTTCCAGGGGGACTTCGGCACCGCCTTCAACGGACAGAGCGTCACCGACCTGATGGCCTCGGCCTTCCCGGTCACTCTGCGCCTGACCATCGTCGCGATCGTCATCGAGGTCGTCGTCGGCATCACCCTCGGCGTCGTCAGCGGCCTGCGCCGGGGCAAGTCCGTCGACACCTCGGTACTGGTGCTCACCCTCGTCGTCATCTCGGTGCCCACCTTCGTCACCGGCTACCTGCTCCAGTACCTCTTCGGCGTCAAATGGGGCTGGGTACGGCCCACCGTCTCCCCGGACGCCCCCTTCAACGAGCTGATCCTGCCGGGCATCGTCCTCGCCCTCGTCTCGCTCGCCTACGTCACCCGGCTCTCGCGCACCTCCATCGCCGAGAACGCCAAGGCCGACTACGTCCGCACCGCCACCGCCAAGGGCCTGCCGCGCCACCGCGTCGTCACCCGACACCTGCTGCGCAACTCCCTGATCCCCGTCGTCACCTTCATCGGCACCGACATCGGCGCCCTGATGGGCGGCGCCATCGTCACCGAGCGGATCTTCAACATCCACGGCGTCGGCTACCAGCTCTACCAGGGCATCCTGCGCAACAACTCGCCCACCGTGGTCGGCTTCGTCACCATCCTCGTGATCGTCTTCCTGCTGGCGAACCTGCTCGTCGACCTGCTCTACGCGGTCCTGGACCCGAGGATCCGGTATGCCTGACCCCGAGCGTCCGGAAGGCCCCCCCATGTACGACCCCGTGGGCCCACGTCCGCGCGAGGCGGTCTCGCCCACCGGTCAGGGAGGGCCCATGGACCTCGCCGTGGAGGAGGGCGAGAGCCTGGAGCGGCCCCCCGGACCCGACACCGGACCGCGGGAGAGGGCCCGCTCGCTCTGGTCCGACGCCTGGCACCAGCTGCGCCGCAACCCCGTCTTCATCATCTCCTCCCTGATGATCCTCTTCCTGGTGGTCATCGCGATCTGGCCCCAGCTCATCGCGAGCGGCGACCCCCTGTACTGCCGGCTGTCCAAGTCCCAGCAGGGCCCCGAGCCCGGCCACCCCTTCGGGTACGACACCCAGGGCTGCGACGTCTACACCCGCACCGTCTACGGCGCCCGCGCCTCCATCACCGTCGGAGTCTGCGCCACCCTCGGCGCCGCCCTGCTGGGCTCCGCGCTCGGCGGGCTCGCCGGTTTCTTCGGCAGCTGGGGCGACGCCGTGCTCTCCCGCGTCGCCGACATCTTCTTCGGGATCCCCGTCGTCCTCGGCGGCCTGGTGTTCCTCTCCGTCGTCACCAGCACCACCGTCTGGCCCGTGGTCGGCTTCATCGTGCTGCTGGGGTGGCCGCAGATCGCCCGCATCGCCCGCGGCTCGGTCATCACCGCCAAACAGAACGACTACGTCCAGGCCGCCCGCGCCCTCGGTGCCGGCAACGGCCGCATGCTGCTGCGGCACGTGGCGCCCAACGCCGTGGCCCCCGTCATCGTCGTCGCCACCATCGCGCTGGGCACCTACATCGCCCTGGAGGCCACCCTGTCGTTCCTCGGCGTCGGACTGCGCCCGCCCACCGTCTCCTGGGGCATCGACATCTCCAACGCCGCCTCCCAGATCCGCAACGCCCCGCACATGCTGCTCTGGCCGGCGGGCGCCCTGAGCCTGACCGTGCTCGCCTTCATCATGCTCGGCGACGCGGTGCGCGACGCCCTCGACCCCAAGCTGCGCTGAGGAGTGAGCCGCCAGATGCTGCTCGAAGTCCGCGACCTGCACGTGGAGTTCAAGACCCGCGACGGCGTCGCGAAAGCGGTCAACGGGGTGAACTACTCGGTCGACGAAGGCGAGACGCTCGCCGTTCTCGGCGAGTCCGGCTCCGGCAAATCCGTCACCGCCCAGGCCGTGATGGGAATCCTCGACGTCCCGCCGGGCCGCATCGCCGGCGGCGAGATCCTCTTCAAGGGCAAGGACCTCCTCAGGATGAAGGAGGAGGAACGGCGCAGGGTGCGCGGCGCCGGAATGGCGATGATCTTCCAGGACGCCCTCTCCTCCCTCAACCCCGTGCTCAGCGTGGGCGCCCAGCTCGGCGAGATGTACGAGGTCCACCGCGGGATGTCCCGCAAGGACGCCAGGACCAAGGCCGTGGAGCTGATGGACCGGGTCAGGATCCCGGCGGCGAGGCAGCGGGTGGGGGACTACCCGCACCAGTTCTCCGGGGGCATGCGCCAGCGCATCATGATCGCCATGGCGCTGGCCCTGGAGCCCGACCTGATCATCGCCGACGAGCCGACGACGGCCCTCGACGTGACGGTCCAGGCCCAGGTCATGGACCTGCTCGCGGAGCTCCAGCGCGAGATGAACATGGGTCTGATCCTGATCACCCACGACCT
Organism: Streptomyces sp. AB3(2024); assembly: GCF_041862025.1. Lineage (NCBI taxonomy): Bacteria > Bacillati > Actinomycetota > Actinomycetes > Kitasatosporales > Streptomycetaceae > Streptomyces > Streptomyces sp. AB3(2024). The sequence goes on along the minus strand of NZ_JBGWAB010000200.1, from coordinate 3,947 downwards.
CGGCGTCGTCGCCGACGTGGCGGACAAGATCGCCGTCATGTACGCGGGCCGCATCGTCGAGCACGCCCCCGTCCACGACCTCTACGCGGCCCCCGCCCACCCCTACACCCGCGGCCTGCTGGACTCGATCCCGCGCCTGGACCAGAAGGGCCAGGACCTCTACGCCATCAAGGGCCTGCCGCCCAACCTGCTCGCCATCCCGGCCGGCTGCGCCTTCAACCCGCGCTGCCCGATGGCCCAGGCCGCCTGCCGGGCCGAGGTCCCGCCGCTGGCCGAGATCGCCCCGGACCGGGCCAGCGCCTGCTTCTTCTGGAAGGAGTGCCTCGGTGGCTGAACCCATCCTGGAGGTCCGCGGCCTCGTCAAGCACTACCCGCTCACCCAGGGCATCCTCTTCCGCAAGCAGATCGGCGCGGTCAAGGCCGTCGACGGGGTCTCCTTCGGCCTGGCCGCCGGCGAGACCCTCGGCATCGTCGGCGAGTCCGGCTGCGGGAAGTCCACCGTCGCCAAGATGCTGGTCAACCTGGAACGCCCGACCGCGGGCGCGATCTCGTACAAGGGCCAGGACATCACCAAGCTGTCCGGGCGCGCCCTGAAGGCGGTCCGCCGCAACATCCAGATGGTCTTCCAGGACCCTTACACCTCGCTGAACCCGCGCATGACGGTCGGCGACATCATCGGCGAGCCCTACGAGATCCATCCCGAGGTGGCCCCCAAGGGCGACCGGCGGCGCAGGGTCCAGGACCTGCTCGACGTGGTCGGCCTGAACCCCGAGTACATCAACCGCTACCCGCACCAGTTCTCCGGCGGCCAGCGCCAGCGCATCGGCATCGCCCGCGGCCTCGCGCTGAAGCCCGAGGTCATCGTCGCGGACGAGCCCGTCTCCGCGCTCGACGTCTCCGTCCAGGCCCAGGTCGTCAACCTGCTGGAGCGCCTCCAGGGCGAGTTCGGGCTCTCGTACGTGTTCATCGCGCACGACCTCTCGATCGTCCGGCACATCTCCGACCGGGTCGCCGTCATGTACCTCGGCCGGATCGTCGAGACCGGCACCGACTCCCAGATCTACGACCACCCGACCCATCCGTACACCCAGGCCCTGCTCTCCGCCGTGCCCGTCCCCGACCCCGGGGCCCGCGATCGCCGCGAGCGCATCATCCTCTCCGGTGACGTCCCCTCCCCGGCCAACCCGCCCTCGGGCTGCCCCTTCCGCACCCGCTGCTGGAAGGCCGAGGCGCGCTGCGCCGTGGAGGTCCCGCTGCCGACGGTCCCGCAGGCCTTCCCGTCCGGGCCCGCGGCCCACCCGTCGGCCTGTCACTTCGCGGCCGAGAAGCAGGTGGCGCCGCCCCCGCCGGTGCCTCCGAGGGACGCCGACGCGTAGCGTCCGGCCGGCCCGTCCACCGGCCCCCGGCCGTTCGAGCGATTATTTTTCGCCACCGTGCACACGGCGCCGCGGTCGGGTTCCGGCCATGGCAACACGCTCTGTGCGTGGGCGACTTGACCCCGTCTGCCCCGAGTTCCGGGCCGCGCGGACGGGTGGGATGTGGCCGTTCGGGCCCCGGGGGGCGCCCGGGGCGACGCGACGTCCTCCCGCCCGGCCCCCGCGTGCCCCCGGGCGTGCGCGGCATGCGCCCCTCGTGCTGCCGGAATTCGATCGATGCGCTGGTACGGATAGTTATGATCCGTAGCGCACGGTGGGTATGACTTCGCCGAGCACGAGTACGCGTACCGATGTCCGCTCGACGTGGAGGTGAAACGCCGTGGCACTCTCGATCTCGGCCGTGGTGCTGCTGGCGATCGTCGTCTTCCTTCTGGTCCGGAAGTCGGGACTGAAGGCAGGGCACGCCTTCGTGTGCGTGCTGCTGGGGTTCTACCTGGCGAGCTCGACGATCGCTCCGACGCTCAGCCAGCTCACGTCCAACGTGGCGAGCATGATCAGTGGCCTCAAGCTGTAGGGGCGCGGCCGCGCGGTCCTGCTCGTAGGCTGACCCCATGAACGGTCTTCCCGCCCGTCGTCTGCTCCTCGTGCACGCGCACCCGGACGACGAGTCGATCAACAACGGCGTCACCATGGCCAAGTACGCGGCCGAGGGTGCGCACGTCGCCCTGGTGACCTGCACGCTCGGCGAGGAGGGCGAGGTCATCCCGGCCGAGCTCGCCCACCTCGCGCCGGACCGCGACGACACCCTCGGCCCCTTCCGGGTCGGGGAGCTCGCCGCTGCCATGAAGGAGCTCGGTGTCACCGACCACCGCTTCCTCGGCGGCGCCGGCCGCTACCGGGACTCGGGGATGATGGGCGCCCCGCAGAACACCCGCCCCGGCGCCTTCTGGTCCGCCGACCTGGACGAGGCGGCCGGGTACCTCGTGGAGGTGATCCGGGAACTGCGGCCGCAGGTCCTCGTCACCTACGACCCCGACGGCGGCTACGGCCATCCCGACCACATCCAGGCCCACCGCGTCGCCACGCGCGGCGCGGAGCTGGCCGCCGACCCCGCCCACCGGCCGGAGCTCGGCCCCGCGCACGCGGTCGCGAAGCTGTACTGGAACCGGGTCCCGCGCTCGGTCGTCGACGAGGGCTTCGCCCGGCTGCGCGCCACCGGGGCCTCCTTCCCCGGCGTCGCGGGCCCGCAGGACGTCCCCGGGGTCGTCGACGACGAGCGGATCACCGCCGAGATCGGTGACGACGGCGGCGGTGACGGCGAAGGCGACGGCGGCGGGCGGGGATGGGCGGCGGCCAAGGCGGCCGCGATGCGCGCGCACGTCACCCAGATCGCCCTGGACGGCCCCTTCTTCGCCCTCTCCAACGACCTGGCCCAGCCCCTGTTCGTCCGCGAGTACTACGAACTCGCCGCGGGCGAGCCGGGAGCCCCGGTCGGCACGCGCGAGCGGGACCTCTTCGCGGGGGTGCGCGCATGACCACGCCCTGGACCCCCGGGCGGATCGCCGCCCTGCTCGGCCTGCTCGTCGCGGGTGCCCTCACCGGCGCGGCCGGCTGGCTCGTGCTGGACCTGTGGTTCCCGGCCGGGCTGCTGCTGGCCCTGCTGGCCCTGCTCGGCCTGTTCCTCGGCTCCCGGATCGCTACCGGCGCGGGGGCCGGAGTGGGTGCGGCGGCGGCCGGCTGGTTCCTGTCGTACGTCCTGCTCACCCTCCCCCGCCCCGAAGGGGACTTCCTGTTGGGTTCCTCCGGAATCGGTATGTACGCATACCTTTTGGGGGGAAGTGTGATCGCTGTGATCTGCGCCACGATGCGCGGCCCGGTGGAGGGGCCCGTTTCGGCCTCCCGGCCGCGCGGCTGACGGGTCGCTGAACTCCGCCGCTCGCCGATCGGGGACGGGTTGAGGGGGTTTGACGGGCCCTCGGGAGGGGGCGTGCGGGGAGCGAAGAGGAACCTGGGATTCCCGGGGGACAGTTGCGTGCGGGCGGCGGCCAGTATGGTGGACGGGCCGCCGAGCTGCCCGCGCACGGTAAAGACGGGCGGCGGAGCCAACCGGGAGAACCTGCCTTGAGTCGTGAAACTGACAGTTCGTCCCCCGGGCCCCAGGGGCACGGTGGGGCCGCCTACCCCTCGGGTACGCCGCCGTACGGAACCGGCCAGCACCCGTCCACGACTGTGCCATTCGGGCCCGGCGCGACGAGCGCCCCGGAGGAGAACCCTGTGACGTCGAACCCGTCCACGCCCGACACCGACGGGCCGAAGACCGAGACCACCCTGACGACCCGGATCCGGATCAACATCCCGGGTTCGCGGCCGATCCCGCCGGTGGTCGTACGCAAGCCGGTGAAGGGGACCGCCGCGGGCGGCTCCGCTCCGGAACGGACCGAGGCCGACCCGGCCCAGGCACCGGCCCAGGCCCCGCCGCGCGGCGGGCCGCCGGCGCCCCGGGGCGGCCGCGGTGTTGTCCTTTTGGTCGACCACGCGGACCGTCGTCAGGATGTGCCGCTGGTAGTCCCT